>JBASTF010000064.1:0-6772 GCA_049274755.1 Rubrivivax sp.
GCTCTGGTTCAGGCCCTGGCAGTACAGGCTGAGGGTCGGGCCCCTTACGCCGGAGGCGTCATCCACGTTGGCGAACCAGCGTGCGGCCTGCACCACGTCGGCCTCGGGCACGCCGCAGAGTTTGGCCACCTCCTTCGGCGCGAAGTCGCGCAGCCGGTCGCGCAGGGCATCGAAACCCTCGGTGTGGGCGGCGATGAAAGCACCATCGGTGCGGCCTTCCCACAGCAGCAGGTGCAGCAGGCCATGGAACAGCGCGACATCGGTGCCGGGCAGCAGCGGCAGGAAGAGGTCGGCGATCTCGGCCGTTTCGGTGCGGCGCGGGTCGGCGACGATGATCTTCATCTGTGGTCGCGCCTGCTTCGCGGCTTCGAGGCGGCGGAACAGGATGGGGTGGGCCCAGGCCATGTTCGAGCCGACGATGAACACCGTGTCGGCGAGGTCCAGGTCTTCGTAGCTGCAGGGCGGCGCGTCGGCACCCAGCGTGGCCTTGTAGCCAGCCACCGCGCTGCTCATGCACAGCCGCGAGTTGGTGTCGACGTTGTTGGTGCCGAGCAAGCCCTTGGCCAGCTTGTTGAAGACGTAGTAGTCCTCGGTCAGCAACTGGCCCGAGAGGTAGAAGCCCACGGCGTCCGGGCCATGGGCGTCGACGATGCCGGCGAAGCGGCTGGCCGCTTCGTCCAGCGCCAGGTCCCAGCCCACGGCCTGGCCGTGCAGCCGCGGTTCACGCAGCCGGCGCTGCAGCGTGATGCTGCGGCTGGCCGTCAGCGCCAGCGTGCTGCCCTTGCTGCACAGGCGGCCGAAGTTGGCCGGGTGCTCGGGGTCGCCGCGCACACCCGTGATCTGCGTGCCGTCGTGTTCGATCAGCACACCGCACCCGACACCGCAGTACGGGCAGGTGGCGTGTGTGTCGTTCACGCCAGGGCCTTCGTCGCCAGTTCGTCGGCGTCGAGAAACACCTCGCCGTCGAGCAGCCGCACCGAGAAGCGTGCGGTGCAGCCGTGGTCGGGCTCACGTGCTTCGCCGCTGGCCAAGCCGATGGTCCAGTTGTGCAGCGGGCAGGCGACGCTGTCGCCGAAGACGATGCCTTGCGACAGCGGCCCGCCCTTGTGCGGGCAGCGGTCGAGCAGGGCGAAGACGCGGTCGTCGGCGGTGCGGAACACCGCGACTTCGGCGCCGCCGCTGCGCGCCACGCGGCGTGCGCCCAGCGTGGGAATGTCGTCGAGGCGGCAGACCAGGGTCCAGTTGCTCATCACAGCGCTCCCACCGGGCTGAACTGGCGGGTGTCGACAGCCGCCTTGTCGAACTCGAACCAGGGGTCGGGTTCGCCGTCGAGGCTGAACTGCAGCCGCTCCCACAAGGCCTTGCGGCCCTCGGCGTCGTCGAGGATCTTCTTCTTCACGGCATCCAGCCCCACGCGGCTGACGTAGTGGCAGGTGCGTTCCAGGTACCAGCCCTCCTCGCGGTACAGCTGCAGGAAGGCGCCGCTGTACTCCAGCACCTCGGCCGCGGTCTTCAGCTTGACGAAGAAGTGCGCCACCTCGGTCTTGATGCCGCCGTTGCCGGCGACGTAGATCTCCCAGCCCGAGTCGACGCCGATGACACCCACGTCCTTGATGCCGGCCTCCGCACAGTTGCGCGGGCAGCCGCTGACGGCCAGCTTCACCTTGTGCGGCGCGTACATGCGCCACAGCGCACGTTCCAGGTCCTTGCCCATCTGTGTGCTGTCCTGGGTGCCGAAGCGGCACCATTCGCTGCCGACGCAGGTTTTCACGGTGCGCAGCGCCTTGGCATAGGCGTGGCCGCTGGCCATGCCGATGTCCTTCCAGACATTGACCAGGTCTTCCTTCTTCACGCCCAGCAGGTCGATGCGCTGGCCGCCGGTGACCTTGACCGTCGGGATCTTGTACTTGTCCACCGCGTCGGCGATGCGCCGCAGCTCGTCGGCCGTGGTCTCGCCGCCCCACATGCGCGGGATCACGCTGTAGCTGCCGTCCTTCTGGATGTTGGCGTGGCTGCGTTCGTTGATGAAGCGGCTCTGCGGGTCGTCCTTGGCCTCTTTGGGCCAGCTGCTGATGAGGTAGTAGTTGATGGCCGGGCGGCAGCTGGCGCAGCCGTTGGGCGTGCGCCAGCCTTGGCTGCGGTAGACGCTGTCGATGGTCAGCAGGTGTTGTTCGCGGATGGCCGCGCGCACGTCGGCATGGCTGGCATCGGTGCAGCCGCACATGGCTTTTTTCTTCGGCGTGGCGCTGTAGTCGCCGCCGGCCGTGAACATCAGCAGCTGTTCGACCAGCCCCGTGCACGAGCCGCAGGACGCGCTGGCCTTGGTGTGTTTGCGCACTTCGTCCAGCGTGAACAAACCCTTGTCCTTGATGGCCTTGCAGATCGTGCCCTTGCTGACGCCGTTGCAGCCGCAGACTTCGTCGCTGTCGGCCATCGCCGCGGCCTTGTTGTGGCCTTCGTGGCCGACGTCGCCGATGTTGCTTTCGCCGAACATCAGCTTGTCGCGGATGTCGCCGATGCTGCGGCCTTCACGCAGCAGCTTGAAGTACCAGCTGCCGTCGACGGTGTCGCCGTACAGGCAGGCGCCGACCAGCTTGTCGCCCTTGATCACCAGTTTCTTGTAGACACCGCCGAAGGGGTCGGACAGCACGATCTGCTCGGTGCCTTCGCCGCCCATGAACTCACCGGCGCTGAACAGGTCGATGCCGGTGACCTTGAGCTTGGTGCTGGTCTGGCTGCCGGTGTAGCGGCCGATGCCGAACTGCGCCAGGTGCGTGGCGCAGACCTTGCCCTGTTCGAACAGCGGCGCGACCAGACCGTAGGCGATGCCGCGGTGGGCCGCACATTCGCCGACGGCATAGATGCGCGGGTCGGTGATGGTCTGCATCGTGTCGGTGACGACGATGCCGCGGTTGCAGTGCAGGCCGGTCTGCTCGGCCAGCGTGGTGTTGGGGCGGATGCCGGCGGCCATGACCACCAGGTCGGCCGGGATCTCGCTGCCGTCCTTGAAGCGCACGGCCCCGACGCGCCGGCCAGGCGTGTCGTCGTCACTTCCGCGGTCGGCCTTTGCGGGGATGAGTTCCTGCGTCTGCGCGCCGAGCAGGAACTTCAGCCCGCGGTCTTCCAGCGACTTCTGCAGCAACTGGCCGGCCGTGTCGTCGAGCTGGCGCTCCATCAGCCACGGCATGATGTGCACCACCGTGGTCTGCATGCCGCGCAGCATCAGGCCGTTGGCGGCTTCCAGGCCGAGCAGGCCACCGCCGATGACCACCGCGTGCCGGTACTTCTCGGCGGCCTGGATCATGGCCTCGGTGTCGGCGATGTCGCGGTAGGCGATGACACCATCGAGGTCCTTGCCCGGCACCGGCAGGATGAAGGGGTTGGAGCCGGTGGCGATCAGCAGCCGGTCGTAGGGCGCCTCGGTGCCGTCGTCGGCCCGCACGACACGGCGGATGCGGTCGATCTCGACGACCTTTTTGCCCAGGTGCAGCGTGATACCGTTTTCGGCGTACCACGACAGCGGGTTCAGCACGATCTGGTCCAGCGTCTGCTCGCCGGCCAGCACCGGGCTCAGCAGGATGCGGTTGTAGTTGGGGTGTGGTTCGGCGCCGAAGACGGTGATGTCGTAGAGGTCGGGCGCGATCTTCAGCAGCTCTTCGAGCGTGCGGACACCTGCCATGCCGTTGCCGACGAGGACGAGCTGGGACTTTTTCATGGGCAAAACCTTTGTGCTGACGTGCCGTGGGCCCTGGACGCCGGCTGCGCGAACACGCAGGCGTGAAGGGATCAGGTGTGCGCACGTCGCTGTGCACAAAGGCCGGTGCTGCGGGCAGCCAGCCCCGGGTGCGCCATCGCACCCAGGCGCAGTGCATGCAGGTTCCATGCCACGCTCCCCCCCGGGAACCGGCCCCCGCAGCCCGGGGCTGTCGCTGCCGAATGGTGCAAAGCAGCCTGCTTTTGCACCGATTGCGGCCGGCGTGCTGCAGGTAGGATCAGAGCTTCAAACTAGGGGCGCATCGGGACAGGTCGCTTGATCTGGGCCGGGGCGCCACTCAAGATGAGGCTCCGTGTGGGGGCGCGAGCTCCCGCTCTCCGAGCCGCTTTCGAGGATCCCGATCGTCATGACGTCGTCTCTCGCAGAAGTCGCCTCGGACGCCCCGGTGGGCGAACTGCTTGCGGCCCTGCTGCCTGCCGTGCTTGCGCGCGCGGGTGATCTGCTGTCGGTGAAAGACGCACGCAGCGGCCGCTACGTGCATGTCAACGAGGCCATGGCTGCCTGGTTGCAGCGCCCGGCCGGCGACATCGTCGGTGCCACCGACGGCGACCTGTTCGACGCAGCGCTGGCCACCGCGCTGCGCGCCG
Source organism: Rubrivivax sp. (assembly GCA_049274755.1). Taxonomy (GTDB): domain Bacteria; phylum Pseudomonadota; class Gammaproteobacteria; order Burkholderiales; family Burkholderiaceae_C; genus Rubrivivax. The sequence goes on from JBASTF010000064.1 coordinate 4,363, forward strand.
CCGAGCAGACGGCGCTGGCCCAGGCCGAGCCGGGGGCCGTGCTCGTCAGCGAACACCGGTTTGAACATGGTGGCAGCCGGCACGAATTTGCCGTGCTGCGCCAGGCCAGCACAGCCGACCGCGACGGCCGCCGCTGGCTGTGCAGCGTCTGGCAGGACCAGGCTGCGGTGCGCCAGCGCGACACCCAGCTGCGCCAGGCGCTGGAGCAGATCGAGCAGCAGCAGCGGGCCAACGACGCGCTGCGCCGCGAACTGGCCGACCAGGCGCTGCGCGACCCGGCGTCGGGCCTGTACACGCGCGCCCATTTCGAAGACCAGCTGCGCCGCGAGGTCGACCTGTCGACCCGCGAACACCGCGAGTTCGCCGTCGTCTTCGTTGAACTCGACGCGCCGAGTGCCAAGGTGCAGGCGGCTGGCGAACTGGCGCAGATGCGCATCCTCGAAGCCATGGGCCGGCTGCTGCGTGGCGGCACCCGGGCGATGGACGCTTCGTGCCGCTACGACGAACGGCGTTTTGCCGTGCTGTTGTCGGGCGTGGGCCTGGCCACGGCACATTCGCGCATGGAAGGCCTGCGCCGCCAATGTGCGACGCAGATCGTTGTTCAGGACGGTGGCGACCTCTCGTTCACCGTGTCCATGGGCGTGGCCAGCTTCCCGCACACGGCGCACACGCAGGACGACCTGCTGTCGGCCTGCGAGGCGGCACTGGCCGAGGCGCAGCGCCGCGGCGGCAACCACGTCACGCTGGCGGCGATCCGCTTCGACGCCGGCGGCTGAACGTCGCTCTCAGGCGAAGGCGCGGGTCAGCATGTAGGCCGCCAGGCCGAACAGCAGGCAGGCGAACAGCCGCTTCAGCTTCTTCACGTCGCTGCGGTGCGCGGTGCGTGCGCCGATCGGCGCCATCGTCATGCTGGCGGCGGCGATGATGGCCAGCGCCGGCAGGTACAGGTAGCCCATCGCGCCGGGCAGGGCGGCGGGCAACGACCAGCCGCTGACGACATAGCCCACGGTGTTGGCCAGCGCGATCGGAAAACCCAGCGCAGCACTGGTGCCCACGGCCAGGCGGATGGGCACGTTGCACCACAGCATGAAGGGCACGGACATGAAGGCGCCGCCGGCGCCGACCAGGCCCGACAGCAGGCCGATGCCGCCGCCCACGGCCGTCTGCCCCAGCGGGCCTGGCATCTGGCGGCCGGGCTTGGGTTTCCTGTCCAGCAGCATCTGCAGCGCCGAGTAGCCGATGAAGACGGCAAAAAACAGCGCCAGCCCACGCCCCTTGACGATGGCGAAAACACCGGCACCGCCGGCCAGGCCACCGAGCACGATGCCGGGCGCCAGCCCACGCAGCAAATCCCAGCGCACGGCGCCCAGCTTGTGGTGGGCACGCACGCTGGACAAGGACGTGAACAGAATCGTCGCCATCGAGGTGGCGATGGCCATCTTCACCGCCAGGCCGGGTTCAACGCCACGCTGCGAGAGGATGAAGGTCAGGAAGGGCACCATCATCATGCCGCCGCCCACACCCAGCAGCCCGGCCAGGAAGCCGCTGACGATGCCCAGGGCCAGCAGTTCGGCCACCAGGGACAGGCCCAGGTTCCCCAGATCGCTGACCTGCACTACGCCGCCAGCCTTTGCAGGACGGCGCGCCACTCCTCGGGATCGACCGGCGTGATCGACAGCCGGTTGCCCGGCTGCAGCACACGCATCGTTGCCAACTCGGGCGCCTGACGCATTTCCTTCAGCGACAGCAGCCGCGTCTTCTTCTCCAGCGCCACGTCGATCTGCAGCCAGCGCGGCTTGTCGGGCGAGGACTTGGCGTCGTGGTAGGGGCTGCCGGGGTCGAACTGGGTCTCGTCGGGCGCCAGGTTGCCGACGATGCGCGCCAGCCCGGCAATGCCCGGCTCGGGGCAGGACGAGTGGTAGAACAGCACGCCGTCACCGGGTTGCATCGCGTCGCGCATGAAGTTGCGCGCCTGGTAGTTGCGAACGCCGGTCCAGGGCAACGTCTGCCGGGCCGCGGCCGCGAGGTCGTCGATCGAGACCTCGTCGGGCTCGCTTTTCATCAGCCAGTAGTTCGCCATGCTGTGAGGGTGTCCGCCGTGCACCGTGAGCCAAGTGCCTGAACCAAAGGGGAAGTTCAGGTGGGCGAGGTCAGCCAAGCTTCGGGTTCATCTGACGCGAGACGCTCACACCAGCGAGGCGATGTTCCAAGCCCTTGGTCATAGACCATCGGCTCAAGGACATATGCGACTCACGAGAACACAGCGGACGCAGTCATTCTAGACCTCGGCACCGCTGCCTGCAGTGCCAAGACCTTCACAACAACTGGCCATCGTCGCCGAGTGCGCCGTCGATGCGGCGCAGCAGCGCGGCGATGTCGACCTCGCCGCCGTCGTCGGCCGCGCCGGCGC
>JBASTF010000065.1:0-5426 GCA_049274755.1 Rubrivivax sp.
GCCTACGGCCTGCCGCTGGCCCCCGCGCTGCGGCTGCGCCTGTCGGCCGGCGTCACGATGGCCGACAGCAACTACATGCAGACCTTCTTCGGTGTCAGCGACGCACAGGCAGCGACCAGCGGCTACGCGCCGCACCGTGCCGGCGCCGGCGTGCGCGACACGCGCCTGGGCGCGATGCTGCTCTACGTGCCGGCACAGCACTGGGCCATCGCCGGCGGGCTGAACTTCAGCCAGCTGAACGGCGACGCCCGCACCAGCCCGCTGACACGCGAGCGCAGCTCGGTGGGCGCCGTGGCCACCGTCGGCTTCGCGTTCTAGCGTCTCGTCAAGTCGGCGACGCGCCGGCCACGAAGCGCGTCAGCCGGCGCGGCAGCAGGTGGTACTCGCTGCCCACCTGCAACGCCAGGCGCTCGCGCAGCGCCACGTAGTCGGCGCGCAGCATCTCGACGTCGACGTACCCGCCGCCGCCATTGCCGTCCTCGGCACGGCGCTTGAACTCCAGGCGCGTGTGCGGCCCCACCGTCAGCGTCTGCGACAGCACCGCCGGCAGCGAACCGTCGACCGGCGCAGCCAGGATGTCCAGCTCGTGCGGGCGCACATAGCCCACCTCGCCGGCCTGCAGACCGGCGCGGCCTTGCAGCAGGTTCACGTCGCCCAGGAACTGCAGCACAAAGGGCGTGGCCGGGTGGTCGTAGACCTCGTCGGGCGCACCCTGCTGTTCGATGCGGCCGGCGTTCATCACGACCACGCGGTCGGCCACTTCCATCGCCTCTTCCTGGTCGTGCGTGACGAAGACGCTGGTGACATGCACCTCGTCGTGCAGGCGGCGCAGCCAGCGCCGCAGTTCCTTGCGCACCTTGGCATCCAGCGCGCCGAAGGGTTCGTCGAGCAGCAGCACCTTGGGTTCCACCGCCAGTGCCCGCGCCAGCGCCACACGCTGGCGCTGGCCGCCCGACAGCTGGTGCGGGTAGCGGTCCAGCAAGGGGCCCAGCTGCACCAGTTCCAGCAGCTCGGTCACCTTCTTGCGGATCACGGCTTCGGCCGGGCGTGTGGCCTTCGGCCGCACCCGCAGCCCGAAGGCCACGTTCTCGAAGATCGTCATGTGACCGAACAGCGCGTAGTGCTGGAACACGAAGCCGACGCTGCGTTCGCGCACATCGGTGTGTGTGGTGTCGGCACCGTGGAACAGCACCGTGCCGCTGTCGGGCACTTCGAGGCCGGCGACGATGCGCAGCAGCGTCGTCTTGCCCGAGCCCGACGGCCCGAGCAAGGCCACCAGTTCCCCCGACGGGATGTCGAGGTTCAGGTTGTCGCAGACGACGGTGCTGCCGAACTTCTTGTTCAGGCCGCGGACTTCAATGCTCATCGCTCACCCCCTTCTTCTGCGCCTTCACGCGCTGTTCGACGGCGTACTTCAGCACCAGCGTCACCAGCGCCAGCCCGGCCAGCAGCGAGGCCACGGCAAACGCGGCCGCGAACTGGTATTCGTTGTAGAGGATCTCGATGTGCAGCGGCATCGTGTTCGTCTGGCCGCGGATGTGGCCGCTGACCACGCTGACGGCGCCGAACTCGCCCATCGCCCGTGCGTTGCAGAGGATCACGCCGTACAGCAGCGCCCACTTCACGTTGGGCAGGGTCACACGCCAGAAGATCTGCCAGCCGCCGGCACCCAGCACCCGCGCCGCTTCTTCCTGCTCCACGCCCTGGGCCTGCATCAGCGGGATCAGTTCCCGCGCGATGAAGGGGAAGGTCACGAACACGGTGGCCAGCACGATGCCGGGCACGGCGAAGATGACCTTCATGTCGTGGTCGCGCAGCCACTCGCCGAACCAGCCCTGCAGGCCGAACACCAGCCCGTAGATGAGGCCGGCGATGACCGGGCTCACCGAAAACGGCAGGTCGATCAGCGTCAGCAGCAGGTTCTTGCCGCGGAAGTCGAACTTCGCGATGCACCAGGCTGCCGCGATACCGAACGCCAGGTTCAGCGGCACGCTGATCGCGGCCGCCAGCAGCGTGAGCTTCACCGCCGCCAGCGCGTCGGGTTCGACGATGGCCGCCAGGTAGACGTCCCAGCCCTTCTTGAAGGCTTCGACGAACACCGTGACCAGCGGCACGAAGAGGAAGAAGCCGAGGAAGGCCAGCGCGACGGCGATCAGCAGCCGGCGCACCCAGGCCGGTTCCTCGGTGGCTTTGCGTCGGCTCATACCCCCCCCTGGCGCTTGCGCGCCCAGGCCTGCAAGGCGTTGATCACCAGCAGCAGCACAAAGGCCGTCACCAGCATGACGACGGCGATGGCGGTGGCGCCGGCGTAGTCGTACTGTTCGAGCTTGGTGATGATGAGCAGCGGCGTGATCTCGCTGACCATCGGCATGTTGCCGGCGATGAAGATCACGCTGCCGTATTCACCGAGGGCACGGGCGAAGGCCAGCGCAAAGCCGGTCAGCAGCGCCGGCATCACGATGGGGAACACCACCTTGGAGAAGGTCTGCCAGCGGTTGGCACCCAGCGTCGCTGCGGCTTCCTCCAGCTCGCGGTTCACGTCTTCCAGCACCGGCTGCACGGTGCGCACGACAAAGGGCAGGCCGATGAAGACCAGGGCCACCCACACGCCCAGCGGCGTGAAGCTCACCTTGAACGGCAGCCACTGGCCGATCCAGCCGTTCTGCGCGTAGATCGCCGTCAGCGCGATGCCGGCCACTGCGGTGGGCAGCGCAAACGGCAGGTCCACCAGCGCGTCGACGATGCGCTGGCCGGGGAAGCGGTAGCGCACCAGCACCCAGGCCACCAGCAGGCCGAACACCGCGTTCAGCAGCGCGGCCAGCAGCGAGGCACCGAAGGTCAGCCGGTACGAAGCCAGCACACGCGGCGAGGTCGTCGCGTCGACGAACTGCTGCCAGCTCAGCGTGAAGGTCTTCAGGAAGGCCGCCGACAGCGGCACCAGCACGATCAGGCTGAGATACAGCACGGCGAAGCCCAGCGCCAGGTCGAAACCCGGCAGCACGCTGTGGCGCCGCAGCAGGGTGCGCGAAAAAATCATCGCCAGCTCCCTGTGCGTTCAGCGCGGTTTTGCCGCCAGGATCACCTGGTCGTACAGGCCTCCGTCGTCGAAGTGGTCCTTCTGCGCCTTCTTCCAGCCGCCGAACACCTGGTCGACGGTGAAGGTGTTGACCTTGGGAAAGGCCTTGGCGTACTTGGCCAGCACCTTGGTGCTGCGCGGGCGCAGGTGGTGCCTGGCTGCGATCTCCTGGCCGGCGTCGTCGTACAGGTATCGCAGGTAGGCCTCGGCGAGCTTGCGTGTGCCGCGCTTGTCGACGACCTTGTCGACGATGCTCACCGGGTTCTCGGCCAGGATGGTGCGGCCGGGGTAGACCACCTCGAAGTTGGCGCCGAACTCACGTTCGATCAGCGGCACCTCGCTTTCGAACGTGACCAGGGCATCGCCGAGGTTGCGCTGCGCGAAGGTGGTGGTGGCACCGCGGCCACCGCCGTCCAGCACCGGCACGTTGGCGAAGATGCGTGTCACCAGGGCCTGCGCCGCCGCCGGCGCCACGCCGGCCTGCAAGGCCGCGCCCCAGGCCGCCAGGTAGGTGTAGCGGCCGTTGCCGCTGGTCTTGGGGTTGGGGATGATGACGCCGACACCGGGTTTGCCGAGGTCGCTCCAGTCGCGGATGGCCTTGGGGTTGCCCTTGCGCACCAGGATCACCGAGATCGAGGTCGTCGGTGCGCTGTTGAACGGCAGCCGCGCCGCCCAGTCCTGCGGGATGAGCTGGCCACGCTCGAACAGGATGTCGATGTCGTTGGCCTGGTTCATCGTGATGACGTCGGCCGCCAGCCCGTCGGCAACGCTGCGCGCCTGGCGGCTGGAGCCGCCGTGCGACTGGTTCAGCGTCAGCTTGTCGCCGGGCGACAGCTGCTTCCAGTGCTCGGCGAACGCGGCGTTGTAGTCCTTGTAGAACTCACGCGAGACGTCGTAGCTGACGTTCAGCAGCGACAGGTCGGCGGCAAAAGCCGACGAGGCCAGCAAAGCCAGCAGGGTGATGAATGATTTGCGCATGGTGAGCGTCCGCGTTCTGCGTTTTCTGCATGGTAGGGACGGCCGCGGCCGTCGCTACGAAGCTTTTCGCGGATCGTTATGCGGTGGGCGTTGATCCCCTGAAGCGGGGATCATGGCGCCTCACTTACGCGTGTAGACCTGGTCGAAGGTGCCGCCGTCGGCAAAGTGCAGCTTCTGCGCCTTGGCCCAGCCGCCGAACACCTGGTCGATCGTGAACAGGTTGACCTTGGGAAACTGCCTGGCGTACTTGGCCGCCGCGGCCGGGTCGATCGGCCGGTAGTAGTTCTGGCCGGCGATGTCCTGGCCTTCCGGCGAATACAGGAACTCCAGGTAGGCCGTGGCCACGGCGCGTGTGCCCTTCTTGTCGACGACCTTGTCGACCACCGTCACCGGCGGTTCGGCCAGGATGGACAACGAGGGCGCGACGATGTCGAACTTGTCCGGGCCCAGTTCCTTCAGCGCCAGCAGGGCTTCGTTCTCCCAGGCCAGCAGCACATCGCCGATGCCACGTTCGACGAAGGTGGTGGTGGAGCCGCGCGCGCCGCTGTCCAGCACCGGCACGTTGGCCAGGATCTGGCTGACGAAGGCCTGCGCCTTCTTCTCGTCGTTGCCGTACTTCTTCAGCGCAAAGCCCCAGGCCGCCAGGTAGTTCCAGCGTGCGCCGCCCGAGGTCTTGGGGTTGGGCGTGACGACGCCGATGCCGGGTTTGGCCAGGTCGTCCCAGTCCTTGATGCCCTTGGGGTTGCCCTTGCGCACCAGGAACACGATGGTCGAGGTGTAGGGCGCGCTGTTGTGCTTCAGGCGCTTCTGCCAGTCGGCCGGGAGCAGCTTGGCCTTTTCGTTGATCTCGTCGATGTCGTAGGCCAGGGCCAGCGTCACGACGTCGGCATCCAGCCCGTCGATGACCGAACGCGCCTGCTTGCCCGAGCCGCCATGGCTTTGTTTGACGGTGACGACGTCGCCGGTCTTGGCCTTCCAGTGGGCCGCGAAGGCCTTGTTGAAGTCCACGTACAGCTCGCGTGTGGGGTCGTAGCTGACGTTGAGCAGCGTGATGTCCTTGGCCAGGGCCGGCGTGGAGAAGCCGAGCTGGACAACAAGGACGGCGGCAAGGGCGGCGCCCAGGGGCAGGATGCGTTTCATCATGGCACGCATGGTCGCGCGCCGTGTTGCTGCGGGGAACGAAGTGATTCGTGCTTGCTTGCGCGTTTGATGCCTAAGGCGCTGGGCGCATAAACAAATGCGCCCAGCGAGAATGCCTCAGCGCCAGCGCTCCAGCTTCGCACACACCCAGCCGGCCACGCCGCCCGGCACCTGGCCAGCCGGCCCGCAGGCCAGCGCCACCGGGCCATGGCGCACCAGGCCGACGGCACCC
>JBASTF010000066.1:0-7195 GCA_049274755.1 Rubrivivax sp.
GTTGGCGACCGCCGCACAGTACACGTCCGTCGGCAGCAGGCCGATTCGCTCCGTGAGGGCGGCGGCGAGGTCACCTTCGAACACGGCAGTCGCCTCGGCTTCGTGGCCATTGCTCTCGTTCCGGATGCTGCCGATGCAGAACTCCGGGTGCTGGGCGTACCAGGCATTGATCTGCAGGTACCGCTCGTGGCAATGCGGATGGCGCAGGGCATCCGGCACGATGGACAGCTTCAGCCACTCGCTGCCAACCGCTTCCCCCGGCTCCCGCTTGCGCAGGAACAGGATGTCGGTCTGGACGTCGGTGGATGCAATGTCGGCAAAGGTACCCTGGGGCAACCGGATGGCGCCCAGCAGGTGGGCCTGCGCGCCGATGTACTGGCGCGCCGCATCGTCCAGGGCATCCATCGTGTAGCTGGTGGTGATGAAGCACACCAGCCCGCCGGGCCGCACCAGGTCCAGCGCGCGGCCGAAGAAGTAGTTGTGGATGCTGAAGCGGGCGTAGGCCCGGTTGCTCAGGTCGGCGACCTTGTACTTGCCGAAGGGCACGTTGCCGATCACGAGGTCGAACCAGTTGTCGGGCAACGGCGTCTTCTCGAACGGCGCAATGCGGACGTCGACGCCGCCGGACGCATAGAGCGCAGTCAGCACCCGTCCCGACAGCCGGTCGATCTCGATGGCCGTCAGCTGGCTGCTCTCGGCCAAGGCGCGGGGCATGGCGCCGATGAAGTGGCCGATGCCGGCGGCGGGTTCGAGGATGCGGCCGCCGGTGAAGCCGAAGCGTTCGACGGCCCGCCACATCGCCTCGACCACGTGGATCGGGGTGTAGTGGCCGTTGTTCACCGAGGACCGGGCCGACTCGTATTCGTCGTCGCTCAGCAGGCCGCTCAGTTTCTCGGCGCGCAGGGCCCAGGCTTTGTCGTCCCCTTCGCGGTTGAAGCTGGCCGGTAGGCCGCCCCAGCCGGTGTAGCGCACGAGCCGGGTGCGCTCGGCCGTGAAGGGTGGCCTGTCCTGGCATTCGACATGCCGCAGCGTGGCAATGGCATCCACGTTCGCATCGAACTTGGCCACGGCGCCACCGAGCTTGTCGAGGTCGGCGTGTCGCAGTGCCGGCCACAGCGTGCGTGGTGCGGACTCGGTGACAACGCCTGCGACGCGCCAGGGTGTGTGGTGCGGGGCGGTGGTGGCTGTCTCCGGCAGCTCTTCGCGAGGCTCCGCCGACAGGTCAGCGGCCTGCGCTTGGGCCTCAAGGCATGAAGCAAGTGGTTCGGTGGCGTCCACGGGCTCGGGGTCGAACCCGGGCAGCCACAGGGAAGGCGCGGTGAAGCGGGCCATGGGCGTGTTCTCCAGATGAATGGGAGAGACACGCCCATCCCCGGCGGGGAGGCGTGCTCCCCGTGGGTGGGTTGGCAGGATGGGGGTCGCGGTCGACCCGGGGCCAGGCGTCAAGCGACGCCTTGCGACTGGCTCAGCTCAGGGCAGGGCCCCGATGCTTTGGTGATGCGCGTTGCCGCGCAGCGAGGAAGGCGGGTAACGACCGCGACGCCTGAACGGATTCAGGGGCGCCCGGATGGGCGCGCTTTGGCCGGAGCCAAGATGCCCCGGCAGTTTGCGCGGGGCCGCGCGCGCAAGCCGGTGGCGGGCCGACTCGCCATGCAAAAGCCCTTGCGTGGCAGCGCCATTGAGGATGGCAACCGTGAGCCTGTTCGCCTGCGCAGCGGCCGGGCCACTTGTTCATGAGTGACGGCCAACGCGCCGATCCCGAAACCCCGTGTCTTTGCAGGCGATTGACCCTGGCGGTGAAAGCACGGGCGGCCGAACATGCGTGCATCGCAGCCGCGGAGAACCGCAGTGTTGGGGGGCAGGTGATGCCAGCCGATCAAGAGCCAGCGCGCAGCAACGAGAGCGCCGCGCAAGCCATCGAGATGTTGAAGGCCGTGGTCGATGGCGCCACCTACGACGCGGTTGCGGCACGCTTCGGCGTCACACGCACGGCGGTTGAACGCCGCATCAAGGCGGTCGCCGTCCGACTGAGCAAGACGGTCGGCATCGAGGGCCTCAACACCGATGGCGTGGCGTTTGCGCAGCGCTTGCGCCAGCACCGCGAATCGATCCTGGTCGCGCTCGCCGGCTTCGAGCCACCAGCGCCGTTCGGCCCGCGCCACCACCGGGTGGTTTCGAGCGAAGAGATCACGCAGGCAGCGCTACGGATCAAGGCGCGCAGTGCGAGGCCCTGGCATGACCAGTCGCTGTTCTACATGCTGTTCGCGACCGGCGCGCGCCCGTTGGAGATCGCCCGGCTCGAGGTGCGCGACTACCTCGGCCTGGACGGCAGCGTGCGCCGCGCATCCGAACTGCGGGCCGAGGCCGCGATCACCGGCAAGGCGCGCCCGTTGTACTTCACCAGCACCCGGCTCGACGACGCGCTCGCGGCCTATCTGAGCGAGCGCGTCGAGCAGGGCCTGGGCGTTGCCGCAAGCGGCGACTACCGCGGCCTGGATCCTCGGAGCTGCCTCTTCCTGTCGACGGCTGGACTCGGCTTCGCCATCAAACCGTATGGCGAGGACGGGCAGCGTCGCTATCTGTGTCGTCCGATCCTGGAGGCCTATCGCAAGCTGTTTCGCCATGCCGATCTGCGTGACGTGACACCGCTGTCGGCGCGGCACACCGTCGCGGCCCGGCTGTACGAACGCGGTGCGGACGAAGAGCAGGTCGGCCTGCTGCTGGGCATCAACGGCCGCAGCGCCGTGCGCGAACTGTTCCCGAAGCATCGTTCGGCGATGTCGGAGCTGGTGCGCGAACTGGTGTGACACGCTGGAAGCGCGGCGATGCTGGACACCCAACGCTTCTCCATCCTGGGGCGGGTGTGGAACGCCGACGACGCGCAGCTGCAGCAGGCGCTGGACCGCGTCCACGACACGCCGGAACGGCCACGCTGCCTGTGCGTGCCGGGCGGCGTGGAGATGTACGTGGCGCGCCATCGGCAGTTCCTGGTCAAGCGCATGCCGGACACGGGGTGCCACCATCACGCAAGCTGCCCCTCATACGAGCCTGAGTCGCAGCAATCGGGCCTGGGTGAACTGATCGGCGAAGCGGTGCTTGAGACCGCTGTCGGATGCATTGACCTGCGAGTGGACTTTCCGTGGACACGCACCACCGGGCGTGGTGCCACTCGCGGCGAAAGCGACGCGGAGGCCGAAGTCGGCGTGACCCGGCGCCGGATGAGCCTGCGAGCGCTGATGCACTTCCTGTTCGAGCGCGCCGGCTTCAACCGCTGGAGCCCGGCGATGGCGGGCAAGCGCAACCAGGGCGTGCTGCACAAGTACCTGCTCGAGGCTGCCGAGGACGTGTCGGTGAAGGGCGTGGCTTTGGTCGAGCGGCTGTACGTGCCCGAACCCTTCAGCGAGGCGACCAAGGCCGATGCCGCGCAGCGCCGCCGCGAGAAGCTGGCCGTGCTGCGACCCCACGATGGCCACAGCCCGCTGGCCTTGGTACTGGGCGAGTTCAAGGGCAGCGACACGGCAGTCGGCGGCTGCAGAGTCTGGGTCAAGCACATGCCCGATGCGCCGCTGCTGATTGCTGGCAAGACCTGGGCAAGGATCGAGAAGGTGTTCGCGCCGATGTTCGAGGCCCGGGACGCGGACACCGGCCACCGGGTGCGCCTGATGTTGGTGGCGCTGGTGCGAGCGCGGCGCGAGTACACCTACGAGATCGACGCCGCCAGCCTGATGATGACCACCGAGCACTGGATCCCCATCGACGCCATCCACGAACTGCCGCTGGTGCATGCCTTGGTGGAGCAGGGGCGGCGCTTTGCAAAGCCGCTGCGCTACGACGCCGCGACCAGCGGCGCCTTTCCGAACGCGCTGTTGCTGGACATGGGACCGAAGCCCGTACCTCTGCACGTCGTCAGCGCCTTCATGGCGCCGAAGGCCCGCGTGGACAAGGAACATGCGATCGCGCGGGCCGGCGCAGCGGTGTGGGTGTGGGCGACTGATGAGCCAATGCCGGCATTGCCGCCTGTCGAGACAAGGCAGTAGCGAGCCTGGCAGGTTCCATTCGGGCCTACAGAATGGCCGGCTTGGTCACGTCTTGCTCGGCAAACTCGGACGCCATCAGGTAAATGAACTGCAGCGGCTGGCCTGTGATGAAATCTTGAATGCGCGGGCCCAAGGTGCCGGTCGACACGAGATCGAAGTGGTGGGGCCGGTATCGCGTGATGGAGCCGAGGTAGTAGGAGATCGCATAGATCGAAAGCAGTTGAGGCAGCAACGCGGGTCGCTCCGCCGGTGGGCACAGGTACACGTAGTACCTGCGATAGGGCGTCACCGTGGAAACGGTCATCCAGAACAGGTGCCGTACCGGAGCGACCAACTCGTGCAACTGGTCGGCCGGGTAATTGACATAGGCCATGGGCGCAACTTGCTCCAGGCAGATCAGTGGCCTGTTCTCCCAAGTCTCTGCGCAGGCCACCTCTCTGAAGGACGGCGCCATCCCGGATTCCGTCAGCAGCCGCCGATGCGATACGGTCAGGCGCGACAGGTCGTCCGCAACCAGGTAGATACGAAGCCACATGGTCCTGTTGGCGGGATCGTTCCAGAACTGAATCTCCCGAGTCGCGATGAAGCGCTCGGCCTTGTGCGCACCCTGGGCCCACAGACGGTGCCCCGGAACGATCTGGGGAAGCAGGAGCGGTAGGTCGAAATCTGTATTCGCGGCCAGACCAGTTCCGCTTACCGCGGCCTTGAACTCGGCGAAGTTCTGCAGGACGCCAGCGCCGTTCGGGCTAGGAAAGGCGCGGAGGTATGCGTCAACCAACTCCCTTGACGGTGCACGAAGTTGCTCGCTTAGACCGTGTTGTGCCTTGTCGAACGTCGGCTGAACTCCGTGCGTGAGACAGTAGGCTTTGACCACGTTCATGAAGCTGTAGTACAGCGTCAGCGGCCGCGCCGCGACAGCACCCACCTGGGTCGCGCTGGCGAAGAAGTCGCGCGCTTGTTCGATGCAGGCGAGTGCCTCCGGGCGCCTTGCCTTCGGGCAGCGGGTTTCGATCGCCCGGACGATGATGGCCCATGGGTCGAGTGCAAACAGCAGCGACTGCAATGCGTAGTGGGATCGACCACGTCGGGCAGGCCAGAACGAGAACGGGATCGGCTTGCCCTTGACTTGAAGGCGTTGACCCGGCCGGGGTTGCGGCGGCGCTGGCATCGAAGTTGATCCTGAATGAAAGTGTCTGGTGAATCGGCAGCATACCGGCGACGCTGGCGAGCCCGGCCACTGTCGCGCGCAGCACTGGCAGAGCAGCGCGTTGGGTTGACGGGAGCGACCTGTGCGAGAGCATGGAAGCGACACATTCGCCAACCATGAGGAGCGCAGAGATGACGCATTCCATCGTCAGCCACCGCGGCAGCGACGCGATACCGGCCACCGTGCTGGGTCAAGGACCGGCGCGCATTCCGACCGGCGGGAAGATCCGTGCCGGCACCAAGGCGCTCAGCCGTGCCGCCGCCGAGAACCCGCAGGCGCGCGCGATCTACGAACAGGGCGTTGCGGCGGGCCAGTCGTTCGACCAGATCGAGCAGGCGCTGGCCACGGCCCTGCCGCGCCTGAAGACGCCGCTGGTGCCGAAGAACGTGCCCTGGTTCACGGTGCGCGGGCAGGACTTCTCGAACCCGGAGATCGCGCAGCAGATTCTTCATGCCTTCGGCGAAGACCGTGGCGATGGCCATCGGCTCTATCGCTTTCCGGTGGTGTTCCCGTCGGACCACTGGCAGGTGGTGATGCCGCACGAACTGGCGGCCTGGGGCGCGAACGAAAAGCGCTACTGGTCGGAATACTCCCCCGATGGTCGGGTGCGCCATTGCAAGACCTATGCACCGGTGCCCTTCGACGACACCGGCAAGCGCGTCATCCGCGTCTTCGGCGGGCGCAAGACGGTGGCGCGCGACGCCAACGGCGGCATCTGCGACCCCGAGGCCTGCCCCGAGTACCAGCAGCGGCAATGCAACCTCAGCGGGCGCTTCCTGTTCTTCATCCCCGGCATCCGGTCGATCAGCGCGTTCGAGTTGCACACGCGCAGCTTCTACGCGATGAACGCGGCGATCCAGAAGTTCGAGACCATCGGTTTCCTGCGCGGTGGGCGCATCTCGGGCTTCCTGGACAGCCAGCGCACCCCGTTCTACCTGAGCAAGAAGCTGGTCGAGGTGGCGCACATCGACGAACAGGGCCGGCCGGCCAGGGTGCCGCAGTGGATCATCGAACTCGAAGCGCCGGTTGACGTGACCGCGTTGTTGCGCGACCGCGATGACGACGAGGCAGCGCTCGTGCAAGCCCAGCTGGCGACGCAGATTCTCAGCGGGCCGACCGTGCTGGAGGCTGATGGCGACAGAGTCGCCGCGCCGGGCGAACCGCAGGACATTGCGGCACCAACCTCCGCGCACGCTGGACCACGGCCGCAGGCGCGCGACGGGCGCCCCTCACTGGAAGACCTGTTGTCTCAAGCGCAGGCGTGCGGCATCGACCGGCAGCGCTACACCGCCTATGCCGACCTTCGATGGGGCCCTGGCTGGAAGATCAACCCGCAGGGGCGCGCACGGGCCTGGGCCGAATTGGAGCGGTACCGCAACGACCCCGCGGGCTATCTCGACAAGATCGAGAGCGAATTGCAGGCCGTGGTCACTGGGAGAGCGGCATGATCCGCATCGCCCATTGCTCTGACCTGCATTACGGGCCGAAGAATCTGGCCGAGGCCGACCGCTGCTTCGGCGCGGCAGTAGACCGGGCCATCGCGCTGCGTGCCCAGGTGGCGGTGCTGTCGGGCGACGCCACCGACCACGCCCTCGACCTGCACTCGCCGTCGGCGGAGCGTCTGGCCCGGCAGGTGCGGCGGCTGGCCGACCATTGCCCGGTGCTGATGCTTCAGGGCACGTTCTCGCACGAGCCACCCGGCACCTTGGCCCTGTTTCGGCTGCTGGGCGGGCGCTATCCGGTGCATGTGGCGGACCGCATCGCCCAGGTCGGCCTGACGGCTGATGGCAGGTGGGTGGTGTCGGACGGCTGGCGCTTCGACAAAGTGCCGGCGGGCGTGCAAGCCTTGTTCTCGTGCGTGCCCACCGTCAACAAGGCCGTGGTTGCCGCCGCCCTGGGGGCAAGTGCGGCGGCCGAGGCCACGGGCGAGCAACTGGCAGCACTGCTGGCC
>JBASTF010000067.1:0-1879 GCA_049274755.1 Rubrivivax sp.
AAGCCGTCGCGCATCGCCGCCAGGCGCGTGACGCTGGCCTCGGTGTTCAGCGCCAGCGTGTCGATGCCCACGTAGGTGTGCATGCCGCGGTAGAACGTGAAGATGTCGAAGGGCACCGGGCGTTCGACGGTGGCGATGAAGATCTGCGCCGCGCCCTTGGCCATGGCCTGGTTCGCGGCTTCGAAGTACGGGCTGCCGACGGTGTTGAAGACGATGTCGACACCACGCCCGTCGGTCAGCTCACGCAGGCGCTGCGCGACGTTCTCGGTCTTTGCGTCGATCACCGTCACCGACGACGCGGCAAACCCCTCGAACGGGCCCGGCCCACGCTGCACCGCAAACACCCGCGCGCTGGCCTGTGCCGCCAGCTGCACGGCAGCCTGGCCCACCTTGCCGTTGGCACCCATCACCGCCACCGCCTGGCCGGCCTGCGGCAGGCCGCTGCGGCGGAAGCCTTCGTAGGCGGTGACAAAGGGCACACCCACCGAACCGGCTTCGTCGAAGCTCAGGCGCTGCGGCTTTTCGCGCAGCGCGGCTTCGGGCAGCAGCAGCCAGCCGGCATGCGAGCCGTCACGGGTGATGCCGACATCGCCGCCCGAACCCCAGACCTGCTTGCCGACCCAGGCCGACGGGCCTTCGACGACGGTGCCGGCAAAGTCGCGGCCCGGGCTGCGCGGGAACACCGCCTGCGGCATGATGCCCAGGCAGGCCTTCACGTCACTGGGGTTCACCGCGGCGCTGTGCACCCGCACCAGGGCCTGGCCTGGCGCAGGGCGTGGTGGCTCCTGGGCTGCGATCTGCAGTTGCAGCGCGTCGGCGTTGGCGGCCTTGGCGGCCACACGCACGGCGTTCAGGGTTTCGCTCGTGGCCATCGTTCAGCCCTTCACCGGCAGTTGCAGCGCGTCGCGCACCTCGCGGCTGCTGGCCAGCTGGCCACCCAGGTCCTGCACGATGCGTTGGGCCTTCAGCACAAGGTCGGCATTGCTCTTCGCGAGCACACCCTTCTCGAGGTAGATGTTGTCTTCCAGCCCCACACGCACATGGCCACCGAGCAGCCAGCTCTGCGCCACCATCGGGAACTCGTGGCGGCCGATGCCAAACGCCGACCAGGTGGCCCCTGGCGGCAGCAGGCCGCGTGCATAGGTCAGCGTGTCGCTGCCGGCGCTGAAGCCGTACTTCACGCCGAGCACGAAGGTCCACAGGCCCGGGCCTTGCAGCGTGCCGTCCTTGATGAGGTCCAGCGCCAGGTGGATGTCGCCGCTGTCGAAGATCTCCAGCTCGGGCATCACGCCGGCTGCGCGCATCGCCTGGGCCATCAGCCGCACGTTTTTCGGCGTGTTGATGACGACCTGGGCGCCGCTGTTCATCGTGTTCAGGTCCAGCGAGCAGACATCGGGCTTCAGCAGCTCGATGTGTTTCACACGCTCCAGCGGTGGCAGCAGCGTGGTGCCGGGGCCGGCGACCTTGGGATCGGGATCCCCCGGCACGAAGCGCCCGCCGGGGCCGGTGGTGAGGTTGATGATGAGCTCGCGGTTTTTCGTGCGGATGCGGTCGACGACATCGCGGTAGAGCTCGACGTCCATCGACGGCCGGCCGGTGGCCGGGTCGCGCACATGGATGTGCACCGCCGCGGCGCCGGCCTCACCGGCCGCCAGGCATTCGTCGGCGATCTGGGCCGGCGTGATCGGCAGGTGCGGCGTCTGGTCCGGCGTCGTCAGGTTGCCGGTGACGGCGCAGGTCAGCAGGGTCTTGCCATTCAGCATCACAGGTGCCTCCCACCGTCGACGACAAAACGGGTGCCGGTGGCGTAGCGCAGCGTCGTCGCGCAGGCCTGCACGGCGGCGGCCACGTCGTCGGCCGTGCCGACACGGCGCAGCGG
>JBASTF010000068.1:0-1655 GCA_049274755.1 Rubrivivax sp.
GGTGGGGCCACGGCCGAGGCTGCGGCGGAAGACCTGCACCCGGCGCCGCAGGCGCCGGAGGACCTGCATCCAGCGCTGTGGCGCGCGCACCAGCTGGGGCGCAGCCGTGGTGTCACCGTCGCCAGCGGTTACACCGAACTCGATGCCGTGCTGCCCGGTGGCGGCTGGCCGGCCGGCAGCCTGAGCGAACTGCTGTTGCCGCATGCCGGGCTTGGTGAACTGCGGCTGCTGGCGCCGGCGCTGGCCGCGGTGCAGGCACAACAACGCGACGTGATGCTGTTCGACCCGCCGGCCCAGCCCTGTGCCTGGGTCTGCAAGGCCTGTGGGCTGGACCTGCAGCAGCTCTACGTCGTGCACAGCCGTGCGGCGGCCCAGGGCCGTGCCGGTGGGCCGTTGCCGGCGGTCGACCTGCTGTGGGCGCTGGAGCAGGCGCTGAAAAGTGGCCATGTCGGCGCCGTGCTGGCCTGGCTGCCGGCGCGCTTGTCGGCCGATGCCCTGCGCCGGCTGCAACTGGCGGCACAAGGCCACGACGGCCCGGCCTTTCTGCTGCGCGACGCTGCGGTGCGCCACAAACCCAGTCCGGCACCCTTGCGCCTGCTGCTGCGTGCGGCTGACCGCGGGGCCCCCGACATGCTGCGTGTGCAGTTGCTGAAGCGCCGTGGTCCACCGCTGCTGCAGCCGCTGCTGCTGGCCTTGCCGCCGGTGTTGTCGGCGCCGGCACTGGCACGTGCACGGCGGCTGGCCACTGGCGCGGCCACCGTGGCGGCTTCCGCCGTGCAGCAACGCAGCAGCACGCTGCGCTGAACCGCTGGCGATGCCTGGCACAACCTGGTGCTGCGATGTTGTGGCTGGCGTTGCATCTGCCGAACCTGTCGCTGGAGGCCTGGTGCAGCACGCTGCCTGCCGAAGACGCAGCCCGGCCGCTGGCCCTGGTGGGCCAGCACCGCATCAGCGCTGCCAATGCCTCGGCTGCCGGTGCCGGCGTGCGGGTGGGCCTGAAACGCACCACCGCGCTGGCGCTGTGCGCCGACCTGCGGCTGGGTGAAGCCGACCCGCTGCGCGATGCCGCGGCCTTGCTGGCCGTGGCCCATGCAGCGCTGGCCTTCACGCCCATGGTCACGCTGCAGGGCCGGGCCACGGTGCTGCTGGAACTGCAGGCCAGCCTGCGGTATTTCGGCGGCCTGACGTGCCTGCTGGAACGTCTGCGCCAGGCGCTGGCGCCACTGGGCCACAGGCTGCAGCTCGCCACGGCGCCGACGGCGCTGGGCGCCGCGCTGCTGGCGCAATGGCCGGGCCGCCGTGGCGACGATCTGGCCGAAGGCCCGCACACACGGCAGTTGCGGGCGTTGCAGCAGTTGCTCGACCAGGCGCCGGTGTGGCTGCTGGGCCCCGGCCGCGAACACTGGGAAGCCTTGCAAGGCATGGGACTGCGGACCTTGTCGGACCTGCGCACGCTGCCGCGTTCAGGCGTGGCGCGGCGTTTCAGCGAAAGCCTGCTCGACGAGCTCGACCGTGCCTACGGCCTGCAACCCGACCCACGCCAGCCGCTGCTGCCACCCCCGGTGTTCGAAGACCGGCTGGAACTGTCCACACGGGCCGACAGCACGGCCCAGGTGCTGCATGCCGCCGGCTTGCTGCTGGAGCGCCTGCTGGCC
>JBASTF010000069.1:0-13995 GCA_049274755.1 Rubrivivax sp.
GGGCCACGCTGGCCGCCAGCGCGGCGTCGACGCGGGCGAAGTCGTAGCGGTCGCCCAGATCGCTGCCACCCAGGCCACCGGCCTCGTTGGCCGTGACGGCCAGCGATTGGTAGGCCGAGCCCGACAACCAGTTCAGCGTGCCGCCGGAGGCGACGGCGGAGAACGAGGTCACCTGGAAGGCGGCGTTGACCTGGGCCTGGGCCAGGCCGGTGCCCAGCGCCAGTGTGGCGCCGAGCAGCATGGGGAATGTCTTCATGTGTGTCTCCTTAGAACTGAAACCCTCCGAGCGGCCGCCGCGAGCCGGCTTTGCCGGGCCGCTGGCGGCGCCCCCTGGAGGGGGAGCGCCGAAGGCGCTACGGGGGTGGGTCAATACACGACGACCTTGCCGGTGGCCCGCGGGCTCGTGCAGTCGTTGTAGAAGTACTCGCCCTTCTGCGTGAAGGTGTAGGCAAAGGCCTGGCCCGGCGCCAGCGGGCCGGCGTTGAACAGGCCTTCGAAGAACTGCGTGGCGCAGTGGTTCTTCAGGTTGCTGGCCGGGTTCAGGAAGGTCACCGTCGTGCCCACCGGCACACGCAGGTGCTGCGGTGCCATCGCGTTGACGGTGTCGGCCTCGACGCTGCCCACCGTGCCATTGCTGTAGGTGCGGTTCAGCACCACGGTGTTGTTGACGACCGTGCCTTCCACGGCGGCGGCCGTGATGTCGCGGCGTTTGGCCGGCGGCATCGGGGCCGGCAGCGGTGCCACCGTGCCGCCGACCTTGAAGGCCCAGAGGTAGTCGCCGCGCGGTGCGTCGCTGAACGGCAGGCCCGAACCACCGGCGAAGACGGCGATGTACTGCTCGCCGTCGATCTGGTAGGTGATGGGGCTGGCGTTGATCGAAGCGCCGGTCTGGAAGCGCCACAGCTCACGGCCGTTCAACGCGTCCATGCCGATCAGGTTGCCGTCGGGCTGGCCGATGAACAGCAGGTTGCTGGCCGTCGTCAGGATGCCGTTGCCGTGCGCCACGGACCAGGGCAGGTCTTTTTTCCACACCACCTGGTTGGTGGCGGGGTCGACGACGACGATGCCGCCCGACATGCCGGTGCCCAGCGGGCGCAGGCCATTGCTGGCTTCGGTGAGCGAGTGCGCCGAGCCGATGTAGCCGACGCCGGTGTACATCCACTTCGTCGTGTGGCTGAAGGACTGGTGATTCCAGTCGGCGCCGCCGCCCTGGCCGGGGAAGGAGAGGATGGGTTCGTCCCAGTGCGGCACGTACAGGCAGCCGGTCTTGAAGTTCGGCACCGCACGTGCCGGGCCTTCGTTGGTCGGGCAGGTGGGGATGAAGGAGCCGCCACGCGGGAAGGGCTGGGTCGGCCAGGACTTCTGCCGCGGGTCCACCGGCACCGGCTTTTCGTCGATGCCCAGCAGCGGCGTGCCGTTGGCACGGTCCAGGATGTAGTACATGCCTGTCTTGCTGCCGTAGACCACGGCCTTCTTCGCGACGCCGCCGACCTTGATGTCGGCCAGCACCGGCGCCATCACGTTGTCCATGTCCCAGATGTCGTGGTGGATGGACTGGAAGTGCCATTTGTAGACGCCGGTCTTGGCGTCCATCGCGACGATGGAGTTCGCGAACAGGTTCTGGCCGCCGCGTGTGCTGCCGTTCTGCGACGAGCCGGCGCGGGCGTTGCCGAAGGTCCAGTAGACGAGGTTGAGTTCGGGGTCCACCGCGGGGTGGATCCAGGGCGTGGCGCCGCCTGTGAGGTAGGTGTCGCCTTCCCAGGTGTCGCCGCCGATGGTGCCGGGGGCCGCAGCGCCGAAGAAGTGCCAGACCAGGTCGCCGTTGCTGGCGTTCAGCGCCAGGCCGGCACCGCGGTTGCCGTCGTTGGTGCCGACGTAGATGAGGCCATCGTGGTAGACCACGGCGACCTTGGCGATGTTGCCGTAGCCGTTGTGCTGGCGTTCCCAGACCACCTGGCCGGTGTTCTGGTCCAGCGCGATGACGTAGTTGCCGGTGGTCAGCGTGTAGACCTTGCCGTCGCCGACGGCGACGCCACGCCGCGTCTGGCCGCCGCGGCCGGGGTTGTAGCTCCACTTCACGACGCCGGTCTTGCCGTCCACGGCGTGCACACGGCCCTGCGCCGTTTCGATGTAGAGCACACCGTTCACGGCGACGGCGGTGCTCTGCGCGTTGCCGCTCTTGGCGCCGCCTTCCAGGCTGTTCATCCACGCGGCGCCGAGCTGGCGCACGTTGGCCTTGTTGATCTTGGCCAGCGACGAGTAGTTCTGGTTGCCGAGGTTGCCGCCGACCTTGGGGAAGTCGGTGGTGGTCGCTAGGCAGCAGGGGTCGGCGGCGGCGCTGGCGCCGCCGCTGAAGAGGCCGGCGGCAAGCAGCAGCGCGGCGATGCGGGAGGTGGTCATGCGTGGATCTCCAGGCTGACGTTGAAAACGAGGGGCGAAAGAACCCCCGGACCGCGTGTGCAACGCGGCCTGGTGGGCGGGGCGGAGAAAGCTCAGTCGGCGCTGCGGCGTCTGCGGCGGTGCGTGGCGGCACCCACCGCAAGCAGGCCCAGGCCCAGCATCGCGTAGCTCGATGGCTCGGGCACAGGGGCCAGCTGGAAGGTCAGCGTGCCGTGGTTCCAGCGTGCGTCAGGTGCAGCGGCGATGTCGTCGTAGCTCTCGTAGAACTCGAGATACAGCTTGCCGTCGTTGCCCAGCGCAAAGGACTGGCCGGCGTTGACGAGGTTCAGGCTGCCCGAGCTGCTCTGCGAGCCCGGGGCATAGACCTCCATCGCCGGGCTGAACTGCACGCCGGCGCCGAGGTTGTTCGTGAAGTCCAGCGTCACTTCGGACAACCAGCTTTCGCCGAAGGTGCTGACGTCGACGGTCCAGCTGAAGCCGGTGATGCGGGCGCCGGCGCCGAGCTCGAAACTCAGCGTCGTGTTCTCGCCGTCGCCCTTGACGCCGCTGCTGTACAGGTTGCTGAAGTCGAACACGAACTCGGCCGCCGCCGCGGGCGCGGCCAGCACGGCAAGCAGTGCCGCCGCGGCCAGTGTGGATGGCAGTTTCATCATCGCCTCACTGCGTGCAGAACGGCGTCAGGCCCATCACCGACTTCACGCCTTGCGTGACCATCGTCTGGAAGGCTGCGGCGCCCGGGCCCTGGTTGGCTTCGGTGAAGGAGTTGGCGTTGTGGCCCAGCGTCGTCACCCAGGAACGGCCGCCGTCGTAGTACTGGCACCAGGCCACCGGGTGGAAGCTCGGATGGCCGGGGTGGGGCGGCGCGTTCGGCGGGTTCAGCGAGCTGACGTCGACCTTGGCCAGGAACTTGACGTTGGTCGGGAAGGGCGTCAGGTTGTACCACTCGTCCTGGAAGTCGAAGCGCGTGGGCACACCGGCGGTGCTGGGGTCGCTGCCGATGGTCTCGACAATGCCGCTGCGGTTGGACGAGTGGTTGTAGAAGTTGGCGTTGCCCAGCATGCCTTCGTAGTACGGCCAGTTGTATTCGGCACCGAAGGCATTGTGGATGGCGACGAAGCCACCGCCGCGGCGCATGTAGTTGCGCAGCGCGGTGCGTGCAGCGTCGTTGCCCGTCGTCGCCGCGGCGTTCCACAGCGTGTCGCGGTTCGAGCTGGCGAAGATCACGGCCTTGTAGTTGTTGATGCGGCCGGAGAGGATGGTCACGTCCTCGGTCCAGTCGGCGGCGATGCCGGCGGCGGCCAGCATGCGCACCAGGTTGGCCTGCATCACGTTGTCGGCGTTCATCGTCGGGTTCAGGCCGGCGGGCATCACGGTGCCCAGGTTGGCGTGGCGCGGGCCCGCGGTGCGCGAGTAGATCAGCACCTTGTTCGGCAGCGTGTCGAAGGCGTGCCAGTCGTTGTAGCACTCGACGCTGGTGCCGCGGCAGACGTTGTAGTACGTGTCGAAGTTCTTCGACGGCACGGTCTTGGTCTGCGCCATGGCGGCGCCCGAGGCCAGCACGGCCAGGGCTGCGAAACTGAGTTTGGACAACAGGGTCATCATTGGCTCCTCTTGGGATGGTGGTTGAAGGTGCCGGTCGGGTGCCGGCTCTGCGTGAAACAGGGTCTCAGTACAGCCAGCGCAAGGGCGCCAGCACGAGTTGCGGGAACAGGATCAGCAGGAACAGCAGCGCGAACTGCGCGATCACGAAGGGCAGCACGCCGCGGGTGACGGCGTCCATGCTGACGCGGCCGACACCGGCCACGGTGTTCAACACCGTTCCCACCGGCGGGGTCACCAGGCCGATGGCGTTGTTGATCATGAAGAGCACGCCGAAGTACACGGGGTCGATGCCTGCGGCCTTGACCACGGGCATCAGCACCGGCGTGAGGATCAGGATGGTCGGTGTCATGTCCATCGCGGTGCCGACGAACATCACCAGCAGCATGATCAGCACCAGCAGCAGCGTCTGGTGCTGCAGGAAGGGTTCGAGCAGGCCGACCACCATGGCCGGCAGCCCGGCCACCGTGATCAGCCAGGCGCTGACCATGGCCGCGGCGACGAGGAACATCACGACGGCGCTGGTGCGCGCCGACACCGCGAACACGCGGTAGAGCTGGTTCCAGTGCAGTTCGCGGTAGACCAGGGTGGATACCAGCAGCGCGTAGACGGCGGCGACAACCGCAGCCTCGGTGGGCGTGAAGACACCGAACTTCAGGCCGACGACGATGATGGCCGGCAGCACCAGGGCCCAGAGCGCGTCGCGCGCGGCCTGCAGCACCTCGTTCCAGGACTTGCGCGGCGGCGGTGTCACCGCTTCGCTGCGCACCATCCACCACCAGGTGAGCCACAGTGCTGCGCCGAGCAGGATGCCGGGGAAGATGCCGGCCAGGAACAGCTTGCTGATGGAGACGTTGGCGGCGACGCCGAAGATGACGAAGCCGATCGACGGCGGGATGACGGGGCCGATGACACCGCAGGCGGCGATGAGGCCACCGGAGCGTGCCTTGTCGTGGCCGGCGGCCACCATCATCGGCAGCAGCAGGGCCGTCAACGCCGCGGCATCGGCCACCGCCGAGCCCGACAGCGCCGACAGCAGGCAGGCGGCGACGATGGCCACGTAGCCCAGGCCGCCGCGGATGTGGCCGACCAGGGCCATCGCCAGGTTGACGATGCGGCGCGACAGGCCACCGACGTTCATGATCTCGCCGGCGAGCATGAAAAACGGCACCGCGAGCAGCGGGAAGCTGTCGGCGCCGTTGATCAGGTTCTGCGCCAGGATCTGCGGCTCGAACAGGTCCAACTGCCACATCAGCGCCACGCCGCAGGCCAGCAGCGCAAAGGCGATCGGCAGGCCCAGTGCCATCGTGCCCAGCAGCGAGCCCAGGAAGACGGCGATGGTCATGCCACCTCTCCGGCGCTGAGCGTGTCGCTTGCGCCTGCGTGCAGCATCTGCGCCAGCAGCATCACCAGGGCCGACACGGCGAAGACGACGCCGGCGCCGTAGAACCAGGCCAGCGAAGCGCCGCTGGACGGCGCCGAGACGTCCCAGTTGATGCGGGTCTGTTCCCAGGCGCCGCGCAGCAGCAGCACGCAGATCACCACCATCAGCAAACGCGCCAGCTGCATGCAGGCGCGGCGTGCACGCGGCGGCAGCTTGGCCAGCAGCATGTCGGTGCCCAGGTGGCCGTTTTCCTGCACCGCGATGATGGCGCCGAGGAAGGTGATCCAGATGAAGATCCAGCGCGACAGTTCCTCGGACACCGTGATGCCCGACGAGAAGGCGTAGCGCAGCACGACGTTGCCGAACACCAGCACCACCATCAGCACCAGGCCGGCCACCATCAGGGCTTCCAGGGCCTGGCAGTACAGGCGGAAGAAACGCGAGGACAAAACGATCTCCATCGCCACCGCAGCGGCGTTGTTGTGGGACGGTGGAAGGTCAGGCCGGCTTGCCGTCGCGCAGCGTCTCGACCAGGGCGCGCAGCCCGGCCGTGTACGAGCGCCAGCCCAGGCCCTGGATCGTGGCCTTCACGGCCGGGCCGATGATCGAGTGCGAACGCCAGGGTTCACGTGCCGCGATGTTGGACATGTGCACTTCCAGCACCGGGAAGGGCATGGCCTTGATCGCATCGTGCAGCGGCACACCGTGCTGCGTGAGCCCGGCGGGGTTCACGAGCGCACCGGCAGCGATGTCGATGTTCTCGTGCAGCTTGTCGATCAGCACGCCTTCGTGGTTGGACTGCAGCGTTTCCAGCTGCACGTCCAGCTCCAGGGCCAGCGCTGCCAGGCGTTCGTTGATCTGCGCCAGCGTCGTCGTGCCGTAGATGTGCGGCTCGCGGCGCCCGAACAGGTTCAGGTTGGGGCCATGCAGGACCAGGATCTTCATCGCCAGGGCCTCACTTGCGGATGCGCGCCAGCTCGTCGTTGTAGAGCTTGACGACGGCCGGGTCGTAGGTGGCCTGCAGCTTGTCGGTGACGGGCTTGGCCACCGCCACCATGCGTGCCTGCTCGGCCGCGCTCAGCTCGTTGAACTGCATGCCCTTGGCCTGCAGCTCGGACACGGCCTTGGCGGCGGCGGCGCGGCTGGTCTGGCGCTGGAAGCCACGTGCTTCGTTGGCGGCGTCGTTCATCATCTTCTGCTCGGCCGGCGACAGCTTGTCCCAGAAGCGCTTGCTGACGAGCACGATGTTTGCCGCGTAGACGTGGTTGGTGGCGCTGACGAACTTGTTCACTTCGTAGAACTTGTTCGACAGGATCACCGAGAACGGGTTCTCCTGGCCGTCCACGGCCTTGGACTCCAGCGCGCCGTAGAGCTCGACGAAGGGCATGGGCACCGGGTTGGCCTTGAAGGCCTTGAAGGTGTCCAGGAACACCGGGTTCGGGATCACGCGCAGCTTCAGGCCTTCCAGGTCCTCGGGCTTGGTGATCGCGCGCTTGCTGTTCGTGACGTTGCGGAAGCCCAGGTCCCAGTAGCCCAGCGCGACCAGGCCCTTTTCCGGCAGCTTGGCCAGCAGCGCCTGGCCGAAGGGGCCGTCGAGCAGGGCGTCGGCCTGCGCGAAGCTGGCCACGGCAAACGGGAAGTCGACGAGGCCGAACTCCTTGACGATGCCGGCCAGCGAGGTGGTGGCCGGTGCCGTCATCTCCTGCACACCGCCTTGCAGCGCCGACTGCTGCTGCAGTTCGTTGCCCAGCGTCGAGGCCGGGTACTCGGTCACCTTCAGCTTGCCGCCGCTCTTGGCGGCCAGCAGTTCGGCGAACTTCTTGACGCCGGCGCTCACCGGGTGGTCGGCGTTGTTCAGGTGGCCGAACTTGATCGTGCGCTCCTGCACGTCTTGCGCCGCGGCGGGCAGGGCGGCCAGCGCAAGCAGCAGCGCCAGGCTGCTGGCGACGAAGGGGCGGCGGGTCGGGGTCATCACGGTGTCTCCATCCGGGTGTTTCGTGGAATGCTGCGCACTGTACTGGAAAGACTTTCCGAAATGGAAGATGCTTCCGTAGTGGGTTACCCTCGGGTCTGGCTGCCGCTGTTTTCGACGTAGAGTGAGCGGGCATCGGCAGACCTGATAGCCAAGAAAGCAGGGAATGAGCGGAAAACTGGAACGTGTCTTTGCCGTGCTGGAATTGCTGGCAGCGCGGCCCGAGGGCTGTTCGCTGTCCTATCTGTCGCAGCATGGCGGCATGCCGCTGAGCGCCACGCACCGCCTGCTGGCCGAGCTGTGCGACAGCGGCTACGTGCGCCAGTTGCGCGACCAGGGCGACTACGTGCTGACGGTGAAGCTGGTGTCGCTGGGCCTGAGTTTTCTCAGCAACAGCGGTGTCGTCGACGTGGCGCAGCCGCTGCTGGACCGGCTGGCCGCCGACGCCGGCGAACTGGTGCGGCTGGGTGTGGTCGACGGCGAAGACCTGGTCTTCGTCGCCAAGGCCCAGGGCGCCACACGCGGCCTGCGCTACGACCCCGACATGGGGCTGGCGGTGCGCCTGTCCTGCAGCGCCGCCGGCCATGCGCTGCTGGCGACGCTGAGCGACGACGAGGCCATGGAGCGTGTGGCGCGCCAGGGCCTGGGCCGGCCGCAGGACTACGGCCCCCGTGCGCCGACGACGATCAACGAGGTGATGGCCTACGTGCGCGTGGCGCGCAAACACGGCTACAGCCGCATCGTCGAGGTGTTTGCGCCGGGCATGACGGCGATGGCCGCGCCGGTGCTGGGCCGCGACAGCCGGGCCATCGGCGTCGTCACCATTGCCGGCCCGCTGGTGCGGCTGACCGAAGAACGCATGGAAGCCCTGGCGCCGGCGCTGATCGACACGGCCCACGACGTGGCCGCCGCCAGCGGCGCGTCGGCGATGTTCAGGAAACGCGCTGCCTGAGGTGGTTGCGGTTCAGCCGCCCTGCTTGTTCGGTGCACGCCAGGCGCGTTCGAATGGCAGCCGCCAGGCATGCGGCGCGATCAGTTGGTGGATGGACTTCGGCCCCCAGGAACCCACTTCGTACAACCGCACCGGCGGCGGCGATTCCAGCAGCGGCATCGACACCTGCCACAGGCGCTCGATGCCCTCGGCCGTGGTGAACAGCGTGCGGTCGCCGCGCATCGCGTCGAGGATCAGGCGCTCGTAGGCTTCCAGCACCTCGCCGAGCATGCCGGTGTCGTGCATTGCAAACTGCAGGCTCAGCTTGTCCAGCCGCATGCCCGGGCCCGGGCGCTTGCCATAGAAGCTGAGCGACATCTTCGAGGCGTCCGCCAGGTCGAAGGTGAGGTGGTCGGGGCCTTGTGCGCCGACCCCCGAACCCGGCGGGAACATGCTCTTCGGCGGTTCGCGGAAGGCGATGGAGATGATGCGCTGGCCCTCGGCCAGGCGTTTGCCGGTGCGCAGGAAAAACGGCACGCCGGCCCAGCGCCAGTTGTCGATGAAACACTTCAGCGCGATGAAGGTCTCGGTCTCGGATTCCGGGTCCACACCTTCTTCGCTGCGGTAGCCGGTGTACTGGCCACGCACCACGTCGGCCGGCTGCACCGGCAGCATGCTGCGGAAGACCTTGTTCTTCTCTTCGCTGATCGGCGCCGGCTCCAGCGCCGTCGGCGGCTCCATCGCCATGAAGGCCAGGATCTGGAACAGGTGGGTGACGACCATGTCGCGGTAGGCGCCGGTCTGCTCGTAGAACGAGGCCCGTTTGCCCAGGCCCAGCGTCTCGGGCACGTCGATCTGCACGTGGTCGATGAAATTGCGGTTCCAGATCGGCTCGAACAAGCCGTTGGCGAAGCGGAAGGCCAGGATGTTCTGCG
Source organism: Rubrivivax sp. (assembly GCA_049274755.1). Lineage (GTDB taxonomy): Bacteria > Pseudomonadota > Gammaproteobacteria > Burkholderiales > Burkholderiaceae_C > Rubrivivax. The sequence continues at coordinate 9,222 of JBASTF010000069.1, forward strand.
CCGGTTCCTTGCCGAGGAAATGGTCGATGCGGAAGATCTGGTCTTCGGCGAACACCGCATGCAGCTTCTGGTTCAGCTGCACGGCACTGGCGAGGTCGGTGCCGAAGGGCTTTTCCATCACGATGCGCGAACGCTCCACCAGCCCGGCTTCGCCGAGCAGCCGCACCGCCGGCAGCGCCGCACTGGGCGGCACGCTCAGGTAGTGCAGGCGGCGCACCTCGCCACCCAGGGCGGTTTCGGCCGCCGCCACCGCCGCATGCAAGGCCGCGGCACCGGCCGACAGCGGCACGTAGTCCAGCAACGCGGCAAAGGCCTGCCAGTCGGCATCGGGCACCGGGCGGCGGAAGAACTCGTCGACGGCTGCACGTGCGGCGCTGCGGAAGGCCTCGGCGCTCAGCTCGTCGAGCGAGACGCCGATGATGCGGCAGCCCGGGATGAAGCCGGTGCTGACCAGGTGGAACAGCCCCGGCAGCAGCTTGCGCCGCGCCAGGTCGCCGGTGGCGCCAAACAGCAACACCACCTGTGGGTGGCGCGGGCCCACGCCGGGCGGGATCTTGGCCATGCTGCGCATCCTCCTGCCTGGCGCCAAGCAAGTCGTGGACCTAGAACAGGGTCGCCGCCAGGAAACTCAAGGCCCGGCCATGCGCCAGCGCGGCGCTGGGTGCGTGGTACGAGGCCCGTGCCCAGCAGTTGAAGCCGTGGTGGGCGCCGGGGTAGACATGGACCTCGGCCTGCTGGCCGGCCATCGCCGCACGCACCGATTCCACCGCCGTCATCGGGATGTTGTCGTCGTGCTCGGCATAGTGGAACTGCACCGGGCAGCGGATGGCCGCTGCGCGGTCGAGCTGGCCGTGGATGCCGCCGCCGTAGTAGGGCACGGCCGCGGCGATGTCGGTGGTGGCGGCCGCCAGGTAGGCCAGGCGGCCGCCCATGCAGTAGCCGATGGCGCCGACCTTGGGGCCGCTGAGCTCGGGGCGGGCGCGCAGCGTGGCCAGGCTGGCGGCGATGTCGGGCAGCAGTTCGGGGCCGGCGCTGTAGGCCTTCATCAGCTCCAGCGCGCGGTTGCGGTCTGCGCCTTCGTAGCCCAGCTCCACACGCGGTGCCTGGCGCCAGAAGACGTCGGGCGTCAGCACGACGAAGCCGGCCAGCGCGTACTGCTCGGCGACGCCGCGGATGTGTTCGTTGACGCCGAAGATCTCCTGGAACAGCAGCAGCCCGGGGCCGCGGCCGGCGGGTGGCAGCGCGAGGTGGGCGGCGAAGCCGGGGGCGATCTCGATCCAGGACGTTGCGACGGGGCTCATGCGTTCTCCGGGGTGGTGGTTCGTCAGTACACGCGGCTTTTGCGGTACTGCGCATGTTGCCGCCTTTGCAGCGGCGCTGCAGCGGCCAGGGCGGCCAGCGAACTGCCGGCATGGGCGTGGCTGATGGCCAGGCCCAGCGCGTCGGCGGCGTCCTTGCCCGGCAAGCCGGGCAGGGCGAGCAGGCGCTTCACCATCTCCTGCACCTGGGCCTTGCTGGCCAGGCCGTGGCCGACCACGGCCTTTTTCATCTGCAGCGCGGTGTATTCGGCCACCGGCAGACCGCCGGCGACCAGGGCCGCCAGCGCCGCGCCGCGGGCCTGGCCCAGCAGCAGCGTGCTCTGCGGGTTGACGTTGACGAAGACGATCTCGGCCGAAGCGCAGTCGGGGCTGTAGCGCTCGATGACCTCACGCACGCCGTCGAAGATGATCTTCAGCCGCAGCGGCAGGTCACCGCGTGGTGCTTCGGTGGTGCTGATCGTGCCGCTGGCCACGTAGGCCAACCGGGGGCCGTCGGCTTCGACGACCCCGAAACCCGTTCGTTGCAGACCCGGGTCGATGCCCAGTATGCGCATGCTGCCGCGACCCGTGGAACACAAGCGCGGCAGTATCGCATCTGCGCCGCGCCTACTTCTGCGTGTCGTCGGCCTTGGGCGCCTCGGCGGCCTTCAGCTGGTTCTGCTCGTTGTGTTCGACGGGCGGGGCGCCGGTGGCCGGCGTCGGGATCTCGGTGGTGACGGTGCCGTGGATCGCCGCCGGTGTTGCCAGTTCGGCCGGTTCGGCGAGGTGGCGCGCGAAGAAGGCGTCGAAGACGACAAAGGCCAGCACGGCGCCGATCACGCCGACGGCCAGCACACCGGGCCAGCGGCGGCGCGGCGGGCGGAACAGCGAGGGCGACATCGGGTGGCTCGGCAGATGGGTGGTTTTCATCGGAAGTCCTCCGGTGGCTGGGGTGCTGCCATCGTCGGCGCCGCGCCGCGGCCGGCCCATCGTCCGACGCCGCATCGTCGTGTAGGACAGGAAGCGTGCGTGTCGGACATGTCCTACGCTGCAGGCAGCGCAAGCCCGATACCGGCCGTCAGCGAAACCGGCGAAGATCCATCCCATGTCGCGCCTGAAAGCCTTCATCGTCGAGGACAGCCCGGTGATCCGAGAGAACCTGATCTCGGCACTGGAGGAACTGGTCCCGCTGCAGGTGGTGGGCTGGGCCGACGACGAAGCCGGTGCGCTGCGCTGGCTGGCCGACCCGGCCAACGGCTGCGACATCGCGATCGTCGACCTGTTCCTGCGCAGCGGCACCGGCACCGGCCTGCTGCGCTCGCTGCACGACAGCGGCAGCACCGTCGAACGTGTGGTGCTGACGAACTATGCCGCGCCCGACCTGGCGCGCCATTGCCTGCAGCTCGGTGCTTCGCGGGTGTTCGACAAGTCGCGTGACATCGACGCGCTGGTGGCGCACTGCCTGTCGCTGCAGGCCACGGCGGCCGGCTGAGCGGCGGCCCTGCCGGCTCAGTGGATCAGGCCGTTTTTCAGCGCGTAGTAGGTCAGCTCGCTGTTGCTGGCGAGCTTCAGCTTTTCCAGCACCCGTGTGCGGTAGGTGCTGACGGTCTTCACGCTGAGGAACATGCCCTCGGCGATGTGGCCCACGGTTTCGCCCTGGGCCAGGCGCAGGAACACCTGCAGCTCACGCTCGGACAGGGTTTCGTGCGGCAGCTTGTCGCCGCCGCCCAGCATGCCGTCGGCCAGCAACTCGGCCACTTGCGGCGTGATGTAGCGCCGGCCCTGGGCCACGGTGCGGATCGCCTTGGCGATCTCCTCGGGGTCGCATTCCTTGTTCAGGTAGCCGCTGGCGCCCTGCTTCAGCAGCGTCGTCGCGTAATGCGTTTCGGGGAAGCCGCTGAGGATCAGCACCGGCAGTTCCGGCGCCCGCGCGCGGATGGCGGCCAGCGCGTCGACGCCGCCCTGGCCGGGCATCGACAGGTCCAGCAGCAGCACGTCGATGTCGCCGCCACGCACCAGGTCCAGTGCTTCCTGGCCATTGCTGGCTTCGCCGGTGACACGCAGGTCCACCTGTTCGCTGAGGAACTGCCGCAGGCCGGTGCGCACGATGACATGGTCGTCGGCAATGCCGACACGGATGATCACGGAGGCGTCTCGCTGTGCAGCTGCGTTGCGGCCGAGTGTAGCGGGCATGCGCCACAATGGCGCCGATGCCGCGCTTCGAACGAGTCTGGTTCAGCCGCTTCGCCCTGCCGGTGACGCTGGCGGTGGCCTTGCTGCTGCTGGTGTTCAGCGAACTCGGTTTCCGCCGCACCGCGGTGACGCTGCAGGAACGCGACGCCGTGCTCGCGCGCCGTGTGCAGGTGGCACGTGTGCAGCAGCTGCTGCTGACGGCCGAGGCCTCGCAGCGGGGTTACCTGATGACGGGCCGGCCCAGCTACCGCGAGCCCTATGTGCAGACGCTGCCGCAGCTGGCCAGCCAGCTGGAGCGCCTGGAAGCGCTGTATGCCGACGACCCGGCCCTGCTGCCCGAGGTGCGCAAGCTCGTTGAACTGGTGAAGCGCCGCGCGGCCGAGATGGTGACCACGGCCGACATGTTTGCCGCCGGCAAGGACGGCTGGCGTGACCTGATGCTCACCGACATCGGCCGCGAGACCATGGACGAGGCCGAGCGCATCGTGCGCAACGTCACCGAGGTGGAAACACGCCGGCTCGACGAAGCGCGCCGTGTGCTCGACGAGACGCTGCGCAACAGCCGCGTCGGCATCGCGACGATGGTGTCGATCAGCGTGCTGGTGCTGCTGGCCCTGATCGGCCAGGCGCGGCGCCTGGCCGACGAACGGGCGCTGCGCATGATGCAGCTGAGCAGCGAACGCGACCGGCTGGAAGCCGAGGTCGAGCGCCGCACGGCCGAGATCACCGAGATTGCGCAGCACCTGCAGAACGCACGCGAGGACGAACGCAGCCGCCTGGCGCGTGAGCTGCACGACGAACTCGGCGGCCTGCTGACGGCGGCCAAGCTGGACGCCGCGCGCTTGCGCAACAAGCTCGGTGCACCGCCGTCGGAAACCCACGAGCGCCTGGCCCACCTGGTGCAGGCGCTGGACGCCGGCATCGCGCTGAAGCGCCGCATCATCGAGGACCTGCACCCCTCGTCGCTGGCCAACCTGGGCTTGAAGCCGGCGCTGGAGATCCTGTGCGCCGAGTTTGCGTCCAGCAGCCAGATCGCGGTGCAGGCGCAGATCGACGACGTGCCGCTGGACAAGGCGGGTGCGCTCACCGTCTACCGACTGGTGCAGGAAGCGCTGACCAACACGGCCAAACACGCACGCGCCGCGCACATCGAGGTGGCGGTGACGGCCGACGAGACCGAGGTTGCCGTGCGCATCAGCGACGACGGCGCCGGCTTCGACCCGACGACGCTGAAGCCGGCTTCGCACGGGCTCTCGGGCATGCGCTTCCGCGTGCAATCGGCA
>JBASTF010000070.1:0-4788 GCA_049274755.1 Rubrivivax sp.
GTCGGACATGGTGCGGTGGCCGCGGCGACAGGGGCGGCGGGCCGGTGGCTGTGAAGAATGCGCCGAAGAGCGTACGGCCCGTTCAAGACAGTGTCACGACAACGCCCGCATGGGCGGGCGTCGGGCAAAAAAATGGCGCCGCGCGTTGCCGCGCGGCGCCTTCTTCGCGTGTCGGCGCCGGGTGTCGGCGCCCGCGGTTTACTTCAGGCCAGCCACGACCTGGCCGCCAGCCACCTCGATGAAGATCGGGTTGCTGTAGAACCACAGGTCGGCCCAGGCCGCGACGTCGTTGGTGACGTACTTCTGGCCGTTCACCGTCGACATGTGGCCCGGGCAGCCGTCGATCGACGCGCCGGTGTACGTGACACCGTTGGCCGGCACGTTGCTGCCGGCGACCGTGCAGCGGATGCGCAGCTGGCTGGTGTCGCTGGCGTTCGTGTACAGGTCCGTCAGCGGGTTGCCGTCGGCGTCGGTCTCGAAGGGCACGCTGGCCGGCAGGTTGGTGCCGCGCAGGCGGATGTACTGCGTGGCGTCCACCGCGGGGATGCGGTAGCTCATGACCTTGTACTCGGCGTTGCCGGGCAGCGCGCGCCAGGTCTCGCCGTTGAAGGTCTTGGTCACCGCTGCCGACAGGTTCTTCGCCGCCGCCGGCACCGTGGCCATGTCGGGGTTGACCAGCCAGGTGTTGGGCCACTGGCCGGCGTAGTCGGCCGAGCCCGGCTTCTTGTAGCCGGTGACCAGGCCGCGCACCACGTCGAGGTGGTCGAGCACCGGGGCGTTCAGCGGCTGGCTGACGCCGATCTGCGCCAGCGACGGGTTGGCGAAGGTGTACGGCGAATAGTTCGTGCCCGACGGATCGCGCACGACGATGGCCACCACGATGTCGGCGCCCTTGCGCACCTTCAGCTTCTCGCCCATGGCGGCGCAACCCGACACGTCGGTGTCGGTGTTGTTCTGCGCCGCCTTCAGGGCCATGGCTTCCACCGACGCATTGGTGCGTGCAGCCGGGCCGGCGTAGGACGCGCAGGCGACGAAGCCCAGGCGGTCGATCAGCTGGCCGGTGGTGACGAACAGGTTGCCGGTGCGCAGGCCGTCGACGATGGGTTGCGGGCGCAGCTTGGTGTCGCCCGGGTTGCGCACCATCACGTGGGCGCGCTGGTATTCGCCGGGGTAGAAGTCCTGCGTCGAGCGGCGGTCATCGGGGCCGAAGCTGCCGCGGTTGTGCCAGTCGGAGCTGCCCATGAACCAGTAGTTGCGGCCCTCGCCGAGCAGCGCGTCCCACACGCCGCCGACCTGCGCCGCGTAGATGCCGGTGCCGCCCCAGGTGGTGCCGCCCACCGAGTCCACCCGCACGCCGTTGATGGTGTTGCGGCGCGGGCTGTACTCGCCGCGGTCGTCCGACGCGTGGTGGCCGGGCTGCGACTCGAAGCCGAAGGCCACGACCGGCGAGGCGTTGTGGAAGTTGCGCAGGTGCTCGACGTTGAAGCCGTTGTTGCCGTTCGGGTTGAACGGGCCGGCGCGCTCGAGGTGGGTGGGGATGTAGTAGCTGGCCTCGGGGTGGTACTGGCCCATCCACTTGACGCCTTCCACCGTCTTGGCGTGGCCGCGATCGCCGGAGCCGGTGCCGCCGCCCGGCAGCAGCTTCATGGCTTCGGCGTTCCAGCTCGGGTCGGCCGCGTTGGCGCTGCCCGGCACGGCGCAGTTCCACTGGTTCTCGGCGCCGCGGCTGCGGTCACCGTCGTTGCCGCGGTCGAAGCAGTAGGCCCACTGCGACAGCGCGTTGGCGTTGCCCAGCGGCGTGTAGCCCGGCACCAGCGGCAGCGGGCGCGTGTCCAGCGCCTTCGGCATCTGGCCGGTGGCCACCGTCAGCGAGGTGTGCTCGTGGCCCGACACCGTCGACTCCATGCCCATGAACACCGGCACGTTCTTCAGCACGTTCAGGTACTCGGTCAGCGGGTACTGGAATTCCTTGATCGACTGCCAGCGCCACATGTTCTGGTTGGGCGCGCTGCCGCTGGCCGTGCCCTTGGGATCGATGCGCGGCACGGTGTTCTGCCAGGTGGTGTTGGGGCCCAGCACGGTGTTGCCGTCGGCCGCGTACACCAGCGGGTAGGCCGGCGTGGCCAGGGTGGCGTCTTCGGCCAGCGTGCAGTTGCGGTTGCCGCTGCCGCCGTGGCCGGCTTGCACAAACCAGTCCAGGCCCCAGGGCGTGTCGATCTTGTCGCTGGACTTCTTCACCAGCTTCTGCATCGACGTGGCGCCGTCGGAGCAGGTGCTGTGGTTGTGGATGTCGCCGGTCACGTAGGTGCCGGCGGGCTTGGCGGCTTGCGCCGCCTGCGGCGCGACGCCGAGGCTCGCGGTGCCCAGCGCCGCGATGGCGATGGCGAGTTGGTGTTTGCTGAACCGGAGGTTCATGGGACGTCTTCCTGTGGTTGGTGGCGGAAAGCCGGGCCGAGCGTTGGCGCTCGATGCTCGAAAAAAGATGCTAGGCAGCGGACGTGACCTGCGCGTGACGTAAGCACGCCGCGTGGTCCGAGCCTGTGCGCAGACGCTCAGAAAAAGCGCTTCAGGTCGGTGGGCGGGAAGTCGATGTTCAGGCCGGCGTGGACAACACCGCCGTGTTCGAACGCCAGCTTCATCGGGTAGGAGCGGCCGATCTGCAGCGGCCGCTGCAGGCCCACCAAGCGCAGCTGCACGGCGCCTTGTTCGCCGAAGGTCGTGACCTGGCCTTCGGGGATGGCGAAGTCGACGGCCCGGCCGTTGATCTCGGCACCTTCGGCGATGTCGATCTGCACGCCAATCAGGCGGTCGGCCTTGCTCACTTCGTCGAACTGCATCGAGACGATGGCCGAGCTGGCGCCCGGCGCCGACGCACGTGCCCAGGGGTGGTGGATGCGCAAGGTGGCGGCGAAATACTCGCAGGCGCGGGCAGGAGGCAGATAGGCCGCGGCGCCAAGCGCCAGGCCCGCCTGCAGCAGGCCACGGCGGTGGCGGAGGGGGTGGATCATGCGGGGACTCCTGGCAACGGAACGGCCGGGGTTATCGCCTGCAGCCCGTGAAAGCCGTTTGACAGATCGGTGACAAGCCCCTGGCCTGGGGGGCGTTGCCCCGCCGTCACGCGCTTGTCGTGAAGCCCCGGCCCAATGCGGACAGCGATCCGGACGCAGCCTGACTGCCCAGCCACTTCGCGCCGGCCTCTTCACCCACAAGCATCCCAGGAGTCCTCCCTGATGAAACCCCTTGCCACCGCGCTGCTCGCGGCGTTTGCCATCAGCCCCGTCTACGCCGCCAACACGGTGATCGACTTCGAAACCGTGACCAGCTTTGCTTCGATCGCCGAGTTCTACAACGGCGGCAGCGACAGCGAAGGCAACAGCGGCAGCAACTTCGGCGTCTCGTTCGGCGGCGACGTGCTGGGCCTCGCCAACGACGAATACTCGACCTTCTTCACCAATGCCCCGTCGCCGGTCGGCGTGATGACGGCGGTGGGCAGCGACGCGACGATGAACGTCGCCGCCGGCTTCGTCGACGCCCTCAGCTTCGCCTATTCGTCGGCTGCCTTCACGCTGCAGGCCGTCAACGTCTGGAGCGGCCTGAACGGCACCGGCGCGCTGCTGGCCTCGTTCAACCTGGCAGCCAATGCCCAGGCCGGCGGCTGCAGCGACTCGGCCTTCTGCCGCTTCGACACGCTGAGCAGCACCTTCGCCGGCGTCGCCCACTCGGTGACCTTCGGCAACGCCGCCGGCGTCGCTGCCTTCGACAACATCGCCATCACCGCCGTGCCGGAACCCACGGCCGCGCTGATGCTGGCGATGGGCCTGGCCGGCCTGGCGCTGAAGCGCCGCATGCGCGGTTGAGGTTGAACCAGGCATGCGCGAGGTCATCGGCCTCTTTCCGACACCGCTGATGCGTGTGCCCGGGGCCCTGGCGCCGCGCCTGCTCGATGGGCTGGTGTCGCACTTTGCGGCCCAGGCCCATCGCACGAACAATGCGTCGGACCAGCTCTCGCACACGGCGCTGCTGAAGCCCAGCGACAGCCCGCTGCTCGTCGAGGCGGCAGCGGCCATCACACCGCGGCTGGCCGAGTTCGGTGCCTTGCTGTTCGGCGAACAGCTGGGCTGGTCGCTGAAGGAGATGTGGGTCAACCTGCTGGCCACCGGCGGCCGCCAGGCGATGCACAACCACGCCAACAGCTTCGTCTCGGGGGTGGTCTACCTGACGCCCACGCACCCCGACGCACGCACCGTGTTCATGAAGTCGCCCGGCGGCCACGACTTCGCGTTCAAGAACGACCACGCCGGCGTCAGCACCACGCCGTACAGCGCCGACAAATGGATCAGCCCGCAGCCCGAAGCGGGCGACCTCGTGCTGTTCCCGAGTTACCTGATGCACGCCGTGCCGCCCAACCCGGGGCCGCTGCGCATCACGATGGCTTTCAACGCGATTCCGACGCGGCTGGACTCCTGGGGCTACGGCATTTCCTTCAGCGGCTGAAGCGCTCCCCGTCTGCAAACCGACACCGTGATCCCCGTGACCTCTTCGCCGCGCCAGCGGCTGCTTGCGCTGGTCCTGATGCTGGCCTCGGGTTTTGCTGCACTGGGCTACCAGATCGTCTGGACGCAGCAGTTTGCGCTGGCCCTGGGCCACGAAAGCGCGGCCGTGCTGGCCGTGGTGGCGGCGTTTTTCGGCGGCCTGGCGCTGGGTGCCTTGCTGCTCGGCGCCCGCATCGAACGCAGCCCGCGGCCCGGCCGCTGGTATGCGGGCTGCGAACTGCTGATCGGCCTGTGG
>JBASTF010000071.1:0-3652 GCA_049274755.1 Rubrivivax sp.
GGTTTTGGTGCGCCGCAGCGCGCGCCCAACCTGATGCAGCCGCGGACCGTGCCCGGCGTGGGTGGTGGCAACAACAGCGGCGACCCCTCGGTCGAAGAGCGCAACCAGGGCCTGCAGACGCAGTAGCGTCGGCCGTCGGGTCAGTACAGCGCTTCGGGGCCGAACAGCGAGGACGGCGGCAGTTCGTCGTCGTCCAGCGGCAGCGGGTGCGAAGGCCCGGGGTCTTCGCCGTCGGCCACCTCGGTCAGCAGCGCTGCGGCATTTTTCACCAGCGGCCAGGCCAGCGTGGCGCCGGTGCCGTCCTGGCTTTCCAGGCCCAGCTCCAGCAGCGCCGTGGCGCGGAACAGGTTCAGCGCCTGGTCGAGGCCGCGGTGGTTGTGGCTGCGGCAGAACACGCAGTAGTCGGTGACCGGCTGGGCGATGCGCGCCGCCAGCATCAGCGCCGCGCAGGCTGCCATGCCGTCGATCATCAGCAGGTGGCGCTTGCTGGCCGCCATCAGCATCACGCCGACCATCACGGCGATCTCGAAGCCGCCGAAGGCCGCCAGCACCTCCACCGGGTCGCTGACGTCGCGGTGGCGGCCTTGTGCACCCTGCACGATGACCATCAGGTGCGCCAGCTGGTCGGTGTTCATCTGCGGGCCGGCGAGGATGAGGTCACGCACCGGCGAATCGGCCAGCCGCGACAGCACCAGGGCCGCGCTTTCGTGCGAACCGACCCCGAGGCCGGCGCAGATCGTCATGTTGCCGCGCAGCTTGTCGCCGATTTCCATGCCGGCGCGCATGCCGGCATGGGCCTGCTCCAGGCTCATCGCCGACGTGACGCGCGCATTGCGGGTGCCGTGCGCGATCTTGCGCATCAGCAGCCTGTCGTGCGCCGGCAGGTTTTCGGCGATGCCGCAGTCGACGACGGCGAAGTCCAGCTGCTGGCTGCGTGCAAACACCGTCAGCGGCAGCTGGTTGGTCAGCAGCTGCACGACGGTTTCGTGTGTGCTCTTGCCCTGGGCGCCGACGACACCGTCGACGGCCAGGCCATGGTCGGCGGCAAACACCAGCAGCTGCGGGTCGCGGAAGCGCGGCTTCAGCGTGTTCTGCATCAGCCCCAGGCGGATGGCCAGCGGCTCCAGTTCACCGAGGCTGCCGCTGGCTTCGTTGCGGCGCAGCAGCTTTTCGCGCAGCGCCCGCTCGAGCAGCGGGTTGGAGGTGGGCGAAACGAGGGAACGGCTGGTGACCATGGGCGACGAGTGTAGCGAGGCCGCTCGGCGCCACCGTTAGCGCAGGAACAGGCGGTACACGGGATTGTCGGTTTCCTCGACGCAGGGATAGGCCAGCTGCTTCAGGAAATCGTCGAACTCCCCTTCTTCGCCGGCCGGCACCTGCATGCCGACCAGGATGCGCCCGTAGTCGGCGCCCTGGTTGCGGTAGTGGAACAGGCTGATGTTCCAGCCCGGGTGCAGCGCCGCCAGGAAACGCATCAGCGCGCCCGGGCGTTCGGGGAATTCGAAGCGGAACAGGCGCTCGTGGCGCGCCAACTCCGAACGTCCGCCGACCATGTGGCGCACATGTTCCTTGGCCAATTCGTCGTCGGTGAGGTTCACCGTCGCGAAGCGGTGGCGCTGGAAGTTGCGCGCGATGCGGTCGGCCTCGTCGCGGCGGTTGATGGCGATGCCGACAAACACGTGGGCGACGTCGGCGTCGCTGATGCGGTAGTTGAACTCGGTGACGGCACGTGGGCCCACCAGTTCACAGAAGCGCTTGAACGAGCCGCGCTCCTCGGGGATGGTCACCGCGAACAGCGCTTCGCGCTGCTCGCCGAACTCGGCGCGCTCGGCGACAAAACGCAGGCGGTCGAAGTTCATGTTCGCGCCGCAGGTGATGGTGACGAAGCTGCGGCCCTTCAGCTTGTGCGTCTCGGCGTACTGCTTGATGGCGGCCACGCCCAGCGCGCCGGCGGGTTCGAGGATGGAGCGTGTGTCCTGGAACACGTCCTTGATCGCGGCGCAGACGGCGTCGGTGTCGACGACCACGTAGTCGTCGACCAAAGCCCGCGCGACACGGAAAGTCTCCTGGCCGACCAGCTTCACCGCGGTGCCGTCGGAGAACAGCCCGACGTCGGCCAGGGTCACACGCCGGCCGCCGCGCACCGAGCGCAGCATCGCGTCGGAGTCGGCCATCTGCACGCCGATGACCTGGACTTCGGGCCGCACCGCCTTGATGTAGGCCGCCACGCCCGAGATCAGCCCGCCGCCGCCGATGGCGACAAACACGGCGTCCAGCGGCCCCTGGTGCTGGCGCAGGATTTCCATCGCCACCGTGCCCTGGCCGGCGATGACCTCGGGGTCGTCGAAGGGGTGCACAAAGGTCAGGCCCTCGTCGCGCTGCAGTTCGACGGCGTGGCCGTGGGCGTCGGAATAACTGTCGCCGTGCAGCACGACCTCGCCACCGAGTGCGGCGACGGCGTCGATCTTGACCTTGGGCGTGGTCACCGGCATCACGATGACGGCGCGGCAGCCCAGGCGTTTCGCCGACAGCGCCACACCCTGTGCATGGTTGCCGGCCGAAGCACAGATGACACCGCGCCGCAGTGCTTCGGGCGCCAGGTGCACCATCTTGTTGTAGGCACCGCGCAGCTTGAAGCTGAACACCGGCTGCTGGTCTTCGCGCTTCAGCAGCACCTGGTTGCCGATGCGCCGCGACAGGCTGCGCGCCGGCGTCAGCGGGGTTTCCTGCGCCACGTCGTAGACACGGGCGGTGAGGATCTTCTTCAGGTAGGCGGCGGCGATGCGCGCGCCGGTGGGGCTGGGGGCGGACATGGAGGCTTGGGCAGCAGCGCGGGGCGCCGGATCATAAGCGCCGATCGGTGCCGCCCAGACTGCAGGCCCCAGAAGAAAAAAGACCCGAAGCCTTGCGGCTTCGGGTCGAATCCACCATTGGAGGAGGTGGAGGAGACAAACGGTGGGTTGCACACAGCAGCAACCCTTGCGACACAGTCTATCACCGTCATGCTGCAGTGCAATATGTCAGATGAAGGGTTGTGTAGAGCAGCGACTCGAAAAGGCCACGCCGCGGGCAGAATTCGCGGCTCCGGTGCAGCCAATGCGCCGACAACGCGCAACGAGAGGGCGCACGCACCATGGAATGCACCATCAACTGGATGCCGGGCACCGGCATGGGCTTTTCCGCCGAAACCGGCAGCGGCCATCTGCTGACGATGGACGGCGCGCCCGACGGCGGCGGCCGCAATCTGGCGCCGCGGCCGATGGAAACCGTGCTTGCCGGCACCGGCGGCTGCACCGCCTATGACGTGGTGCTGATCCTGAAACGCGGCCGCCACGACGTGCGCGGCTGCCAGGTCAAGGTGACGGCCGACCGCGCCGACACTGACCCCAAGGTGTTCACGAAGATCCACATGCACTTCGTCGTCAGCGGCCGTGCGCTGCCGGCGGCGGCGGTGGAACGTGCGATCCAACTGTCGCACGAGCGTTACTGCTCGGCCAGCATCATGCTCGGCAAGACGGCCGAGATCACGACCAGCCACGAATTGCTGGAAGCCTGAGTGCCCTAGATGTGGTGTGCGGTGCTCGTCATGAGCTTCGCCGCACCCCGCATCGCCCAGCGAACCGGCCGGGGCAGCGCGGCGGCGCCGGCGTCC
>JBASTF010000072.1:0-2482 GCA_049274755.1 Rubrivivax sp.
GCAGGCCCTGGGCTTGGCCGGCGAACGCCTGGTGGCCGTGCCCGATGCCCAGACCGGCCGCGCCGCGGTGGCCACCGGCAACGTCGATGCGCTGGCGCTGTCGCTGCCGACGCTGACCTGGATGGCACGCCAGCAGCCCGGCAGCTTCGAGGTGCTGCCCGACACCGACAGCGCCGGCGACCGCGTGGCCTTTGCCTTCGGCCCCGATGCAGCGGCGCTGCAGCAGGCCTGGAACCGGGCACAGGCCGTCTGGGTCGGCGGCGCCGAACACCGCCGCCTCGTCGCCGAGCTGGGTTTTGTCATCGACGCGGTGCAGGGCCCGGCCGCGGCGGCCTCGCAATGACGGTGCCGCAATGACGACGCCGATCCGCCGCCGCTGGCGCGCCGTGACGCTGTGGCTGACGCTGGCCGGCGCGCTGTTCGTCTGTGCGCTGATCGCCGGCCTGCACTTCGAGCAGCGGCGCCAGCTGCAGCAGGCCGAACACCTGCTGCAGGACCTGGGCCGCGCCGACGACGACCTGAGCTCCGGCGCCCTGCATCTGGCGCTGGCCGGCGACACGCGCCTGCCCTGGAACCGCGAACAAGGCCTGGCCCTGCTGCAGCAGGCCCTGCGCGACTACGGGCGCACCGCCGACCAGCTGGCGGCCGAAGGCCATGTCGACCCGCGTGCGCTGCAGGAGCAGGTGCGCCAGTACGCGGCCCTGCTGGAACGGCTGCGCAGCAACGACGCCGCGGTGCGTGTCGGCGATCTCGATGTCGAACTGCGGCTGGCGCTGCACGGCCTGTACCGCAGCGCCGAGACGCTGGACCGGCAGGTGCGCGACTCGCTGGGCCGGCTGGCTGCCCGCCAGGACCGGGTGTTCGCCGCGGCCCTGGGCTTGGCCGCGCTGCTGCTGGCCGGCATCTGCCTGGGCGCGCTGCGTGCCGAGCGGGAACGTGCGGCGGTCGAGAACGAGCTGAACGCCTCGGCGCAGCAACTGGCGACAAGCGAATCGCAGCACCGGCAGGAACTGGAGGGCCAGGTTGCCGAACGCACCGCCGCGCTGGAGCAGGCCCTGGCGGCGCAGCGCAGCGCCGATGCCTTCTGGCAAACCGTGGCCGACAACCAGCCAACGCTGGTGGCCTACTGGACACGCCAGCGCCGGCTGCGGTTCGCCAACCGCGCCTACCTGGCCTGGTTCGGAAAAACCGCCGACGAGGTGCTGGGCCACACGCTGGAAGAGGTGCTGGGCGAGACCTTCGTGCGCGCGCAGGCGGTGGCCATCGAGCGCCTGTTCGCCGGCGAAACACTGACCGGCGCCTACGACATGCCAGGTGCCAACGGCCGCCAGGGCCACTTCTGGGCCTACCGCCTGCCCGACATCGGCGCGGGCGGCGTGGTGCAGGGCTACTTCTTCTTCGCCACCGAGATCACCGAGCTGAAGCAGGCCGAAGAGCGGCTGGAAGCCGCGAACCGGGCATTGACCGAAGCCGACAAACGTTCACGGCTGATCGCCGACAACGTGCCGGGCCGTGTGGCCTACTGGGACCGCGAAGGCCGTTGCCGCTTCGTCAACCGCAACTACTGCGAGTGGTACGGCAAACAGCCCGAAGACCTGCTGGGCCGCACCAAGCTCGAGATCTACGGCCCCGAACTCGTGGGCTGGACCGGTGCGCGCGAACAGGCGGCGCTGGCCGGCGAACCGCAGGCCTTCGAGCGTGAAGCCAAAACCGCCGAAGGCCTGACGCTGTACAGCTGGACGCAGTACCTGCCCGACCGCCGCGACGGCGAGGTGCAGGGCTACTTCGCACTGTCCATCGACGTCACGCCGGCGCGGTTGTCGGAACGCCGGCTGATCGAGCTGAACGACGAACTGCGGCTGGCGCGCGACCGTGCCGAGCAGGCCAGCGAAGCCAAGAGCGCCTTCCTGGCCAACATGAGCCACGAGATCCGCACGCCGATGAACGCCATCATCGGCCTCACCCACCTGCTGCTGCGCGACACGCAGCCGCCGAAGCAGCGTGAACGCCTGCAGAAGATCAGCGATGCGGCGCGCCATCTGCTGGACCTCATCAACGACATCCTGGACCTGTCGAAGATCGAGGCCGGCAAGCTGACGCTGGAGCAGCTGGACTTCGACGTGCAGGCCCTGCTGTCGCGTGCGCTGTCGCTGGTGGCCGAACGTGCACGCGAAAAACAGATCGAGCTCGTCGTCGACGCTGCCGGGCTGCCGCCGCTGCTGCGCGGCGACCCGACGCGGCTGTCGCAGGCCTTGCTGAACCTGCTGTCCAACGCCGTCAAGTTCACCGAGCAGGGCCGCATCGTGCTGCGCGCCGAACGGATCGCTGGCCCCGGCCCGGGCTGCCGCGTGCGTTTCGAGGTCGAGGACAGCGGCATCGGCATCGCGGCGGACAAGCTGGCCGACCTGTTCAACGCCTTCGAGCAGGCCGACAGCTCGACGACGCGGCGCTTCGGCGGCACCGGCCTGGGCCTGGCCATCAC
>JBASTF010000073.1:0-4937 GCA_049274755.1 Rubrivivax sp.
GTGCAGTGGATGGACAGGACACGGTACGAGTGCCGGGCGCAGCTATGTGCAGTTGGCGGCCGCCCAAGCGAAGGCGGGAGCCTCGTTGGCCCCCGCGCTCAACATTTCACAGGCGTCCACATTCGGCAAAGCTGAGCACGCTGTCGCCGCTGACGATGAAGTGGTCGATCAGGCGCACGTCCACCAGCTGCAGCGCCTGGCGCAGCGAACCCGTCAGGAACTCGTCGGCCCGGCTGGGTTCGACGTTTCCGCTGCTCGGGTGCGGGTGGGCCACCGCGACGGCGGCGGCGTTGCGCTTGAGCGCGCCCTTGACCAGTTCGCGCGGGTAGACGCTGGTCTGCGTCAGCGTGCCGCGGAACAGTTCTTCCACCTCGATCAGCGCATGGCGCGCGTCGAGGTACAGCACGAGGAACACCTCGTGCTCGATGCGGGCGCAGTACAGGCGCAGCCAGTCGCGCAGGGCCTGCGGCGAATCCATGACCGGCCCCCGGCGCAGCGCGGCCACCAAATCGCGCAGCAGCAGCTCGCGTGCCACGCCCAGCTTGTGCTGCAGTAGCGGATGCGCGAGATCGATGCCTCTCACTTCGACCGTCGGAACTTCGAGCTCTCGCGCCGTGAGCGGTGGGGTGCCCGTGATGTCTTGGGAAACGGGTGCGAGCAGTTCGCACACCAGGGCTTCCATGGTCAGGTGAGCCATGTTCATGGCGTTCTCCTCTGCGATGAGTCAATGGGAGGGAACGCCGGTCCCGACGGGAACGAGGTTCCCAGGGGGATGTGGAACGCGCCTGCGGCTGCGGGCGCGATGCGAGGGCAGGTTTCGTCTGCGACGCCAGCCTCGGAGGCCGGGATGCGTTGCGCGATGCAACGTCAGCGGACGCTGCAGTGTGCAGCGGCCAAGCGCGCCCGGTCGCGACGGGCCGCGAATGCCGCGCCAACAAGATCGACGGACGGGTCGGTCGTGAGCGGAGTTGCCCGGCGGCGGTCCGGTGCGGGAAGGATCTCTCGCCGCCGCTGCGTTGCTCGCGCCGAAGACATGATTCGGCGACATGCCGCTTGGCGCGCGGCGCTTGCCGTTGGCGGCTTGAAGCTCCGCGAAGCTGCTGCAAAATGCCCGGCTGCGGATTTCAGCGATCGTGGACGCCTGTTTCAGGCTGATCGTGGACGGCGAATTGGCGCCGTCGGTGACGCGCTGGGGAAGCGCGCAAGTACTCGGTTGGAATGTAGCTCAATCGTCCACGATCAGCCTGAAACGCGCTGTCGCGGGACCCGCGACGGGTCGGTGTTGGGGTTGATTTGATCTTCAGGTTTCAGGCCCCTGCCGGGCCGCCGGAGGCGCCCCCCGACCGAGCATGTACGCATGCGCGGTCCAGCGTGACTGCGAGGTGCGCGAGGTGAGGCTCATTGCTCTGCAGGGCCTTCGTTGTCGCGCAGCGACTTGGTGCCCTTGAGCTCGATCTTGTGGCTCGAGTGGACGATGCGGTCGAGGATGGCATCGGCCAGCGTCGGGTCGTTGAGGTAGGTGTGCCAGGCCTTCACCGGCAGCTGGCTGGTGATCAAGGTCGAGCGCGTGCCGATGCGGTCGTCGAGCAACTCCAGCAGGTCGTTGCGCTCGGCCGGGCCCATGGGAGAAATCGCGAAATCATCAATGACCAGCAGATCGAGCTTGGCCAGCTGAACCAGCCGCCGGGCGAAGCTGCCGTCACCATGGGCGACCTGCAGTTCGTCGAACAACCTGGCCGCGCGCACGTACAGCACCGAGAAGCCGCTGCGCGCGGCCTGATGTGCCAGCGCACATGCCAGCCAAGTCTTGCCGCAACCGGTGGCCCCGGTGATCAGCAAGTTGCGCGCGTGGCGCAGCCAGTCGCCGCCGGCCAGCGCGGCGATGAGGGCGCGGTCGAGCGATCGGCTGGCGCGCCAGTTGATGTCCTCGATGCAGGCCGAGCTGACCTTGAGCTTGGCCGCCTTGAGTAGCCGGGCAACGCGGCGATCGTCGCGCCAGGCGATCTCGCTCTGCACCAGCAGCGTCAGGCGGTCATCGAAGGACAGCGCCGCCGCGGCGGTGCTCGTGGCCTGCTCCTCGATGGCGTGGACCATGCCGTCCAGGCGCAGGCCGCGTAGTTGGTCCAAGGTGTGTTCGTTCAACATGCGTGTGTCGTCCTTCGGTTGGGGGTCAGTGGTAGTAGTCGGGGCCGCGCACGTTCTCGTGCTCGATGACGGGGCTGGCCGCGGCGGGGAACAGCGAGGGTTGGCGGTCCAGGCCGCACTTCAGGATGTTGGTGACGCTGCGCAGGGTGGGCGCTCGGATGGCCATGGCCCGCGTGCAGGCGGCCTCCAGCCGCTCGGCCGAGTACTTGCGCACCAGGGCCAGCAGGCCCAGGCAAGCCCGGTAGCCCTGCTCGGGATGCGGACGGCGTTCGAGCTGCCAGGTCACCACCGCGGCGGTGCTCACCCCGATGCGCTGGCCCCACGCGATGAGCTTGGCCGGCGTCCACTCCCGGTGCGCGCGGTGCGACGCCGGCATGTGCTCGGCCACCGTGGTGAAGCCGCCGCGAACGGCGCTCACGGCGTGACCGGCCACGCGCTGGTTCGACGCGAAGCACTCCAGCAGGCTGCCGGTGACGCGCACGTCGAGCTTGGCGCCCACCAGCCGGTGCGGCACGCTGTAGTAGTGGCCATCGAACTCGACGTGGTAGTCGATGTTGACCTTGACCGTCTTCCAGCGCCCGATGACGTAGCGGCTCGCAGGCAGCGGCCGCAGCGCCGGAGCGTCGAGCAGCTCGAAGGCGATGCGCCGGCAGCCGGGCAGCTTCTTGAAGGGGCGCTGGTTCAGATCGACGAGCAGCTCTGCGATGGCCCGGTTGAGCTCGACCAGGCTGAAGAACTGGCGGTTGCGCAACCGAGCGAGGATCCATCTCTGGACCAGCAAAACCGAGGCCTCGACCTTGGGCTTATCACGAGGATGACGCGGCCGTGCAGCCAGCACCGCGCAGCCGTAGTGCTTGGCGAATTCGTCGTACGTCCGGTTCGGTTCGGGGTCGTAGCGGTCGGGGGCCTTGATCAGCGCGCGGGGCTGGTCGGGCACGATCAGGCGCGGCACGCCGCCGATGAACTCCAGCGCCTGCACCTGGGCACCGATCCAGTCGGCGGTCGTCTGGCGCGCGGTGGCGCAGGCGAACGTGTAGTTCGACGCGCCCAGCGTGGCCACGAAGATCTGCGCCTGGGAGATCTCGCCGGTGGCGGCGTCGATGATCGGCACGGTGGAGCCGGCGTAGTCCACGAACAGCTTCTCGCCGGCGACGTGGACCTGGCGCATCGAGCGCAGCTGGCTCTGCGCGAACTCGCGGTACTTGACGCAGAAGCTCGTGTACTTGTAGGCCAGCGGGTTGCCGCGGGCGTACTCCTCCCACAGCAGCATCAGCGTGACGCCCTCGCGCTTGAGCTCCTGATGGACCAGCGCGAAGTCGGGCGCGAGTTGGTGGCTGGCGCGTGGCACCGCCGGCCGGTACAGCTTGGCCTCGAGCGCCCCGTCGCTCAGGGAATCGGCGACCTCGCAGTCGACGCCGGCCACCCGCGCCAGCGACACGTACTTGCCAACCACGCTCTTGGAGATCTTGAGCGCGCGGCCGACCTCGTTGTAGCTCAGCCCGGCCTGCAGGTGCAGGCGCAACGTCTCTCGGATACGGCGCATCGTGACTCTGTTCGTTGGCATCGGCTCGGACCGCAAAAGGCGGTGAGCATGACGCCGGTCAGCACATCACTTGCGCACACCCCCTGTCGTCCACGATCACGCTGAAACAGCGTCCACGATCAGGCTGAAACGCCGTCCACGATCACGCTGAAATCGCGTCCACGTTCAGCCTGAAATGCCGTCCACGATGGGCTGAAATACGCACCCGGGCACGCGAAGCTCACGCCAAGCGAGCCGGGCACTTCCTCCCTGTGCCTGCGCACGACAGTGCGTTCGACGCCCGGGTGCTCCCCGGGCGTACTTTTCTCGGTGGCACGCTTTGGATCGCCCTGCGCGGCGCGCGGCGCCTTCGCCGGGGTCCGATGCCCTTGGCTCATGCGACTTCTACGCGAACACGCGTGGCTCGATCGTCGCGCCGCGCATGAACGCGAGGTAGGCCGCGGCCTTGGTCACGTCGGCGAAGCGCGCCAGCGGCGTGTCGCGATGCCACACCACCAACGGAGCGCCGTCATCGTGGCTTCGTCGGGCCGGAGGTCGAGCGCCGGCTCCTGGTAGCGCGGGTGGCGGTAGAGCAACCGGCCGCTGCGCCAGTCGACGACGGCCAGCAGGCACGCCGTGAGCATGGCCGGCCCGCCGTTCTCGCCGCGCGGAACGAGCAAGGGGACCTTGAGCGAACCGGTCGAGCGGCCGATGCGACCGACGACATCGCGTTCGTCGAACCACGGCTCGCCGGTCGCCACGTCGCCGAGGATCAACCGGCACACCGACCCGCGCCGGCCGCAACGTTCGAGCACGCGCTCGACCTGCGGGTCGGTGCCGGGGTCGAAATAGGTGCGTTCGGCCATCGGCGAGCGCGCCCAGGCGGCGATGGCCTCGCGGTACTTCCGATAGCCGTGCTCGGTGCCGTGGTCGCCGTCGGCGAAGCGCAGGTCGGGTCGGTTCAGGCGCTGCGCGATCAGGTTCGCGTGGGCGCGGGCGTTGTCGTAGCCGAAGCAACTAAAGCCGTCGCCCTGCCGAAGCACGTAGAGCTTGCGCTGGGGGTCCAGCGTGATCGTGGCGGAGGTCATGCACTTGGTCCTTGTGGTGAGGAACGGGCAGGACCTCCCCCGAGGGGCGGTCTGCCCCTCGGGGTGGTGGATGTGCTCGCGTGGGGCGCGAGCCAGGCAGTGGCCAATCAGGCCGGTCAGGCCGCGAGGGCGGCGGTCTCTTGCGCCGGCTCGAACAGGCGTGCGAGCGCCGAGGCGTCGCC
>JBASTF010000074.1:0-12657 GCA_049274755.1 Rubrivivax sp.
ACGCCGGCGCCCGCACAGGCGGCGGCGCATGCACCCGCACCGCCGCCCCCTGCAGCCGCTGCTGCGGCCGCCGCGAAAGACAAGGACAAGGATCTGCCCGCCGGCGTGCAGGACGCCCTGGGCATGGACTGGCGCACGACGCAGAACATGCTGGGCCTGTTCGACCCGCGGCCGCTGCTGCGCCTGCTGGGCCCGGTGCTGCGCCCGCTGCGCCACGTGGTCTACGCGGTGCCGCTGCTGCTGCTGGCGGCGCTGCTCATCGTCTTCCAGTACTTCCCCCTGCTGGCCGCCGACCTGGCCAAGGTCGAGTTTGACGTCACGCTGTTCGAACACCTGCTGTTCGTCTTCATCACCGTGCATGTGGTGACGACCTTCACCGCAGCCACGGTGGCCAGTGCCTTCAAGGTGGCGGTGGAGAAGGTCGGCATCGTGCTGACCTTCGGCTTCATGCCGCGCTGGGCGCTGAAGATGACAGGCGCCGAGCGCCTGACGCGCAAGCAGACGATGTGGCTGCACGGTTCCACGCTGCTGGCGCGCATGGTGATGTTCAGCGTCGGTGTGCTGATCTGGTTCAACACGCGCGACGCGCAGAACCAGTTGTCTGACTTCGGCCTGATGCTGCTGTTCGCCTGCGGCATCGGCCTGGTGCTGGAGTCGGGCAACCCGCTGGTCAAGGCCAACTGCTACTACCTGGTGTCGGCCTACCTGAACGAACCGCACCTGCGTGGCAAGGCCTACGCCGCGCTGCTGAACAAGATGAAGGGCGGTGTCTACCGCGCCGCCGACAACAACCTGCTGGCGCTGTACGCGGTGCTGTCGACGACCTACGTCATCCTCATCATCCTGGTCGTCGCCTGGATGCTGACCAAGTTCGTGCTCGGCGACCTGACGCTGGGCGGCTCGGCCGTGATACTGACGCTGGCCTTCGTCGCCTACATGGTCTGGCGCAACTACGTCGGCCTGAAGAAGTTCGGCGACACCTTCGAGAAGCAGGTGCAGTTCGACCGCTGGCGCAACCGCACGCTGCCGCTGGAGGGCGAGCAGCTGGGCGAGGTCGAGAACCGCAAGGTCTCGTACTGGCCGCGTGCGCTGCTGGTGTGCCTGGTGCTGCTGCTGTTCCTGCCCTACCCCTACGAACCCGGCGGCTCGTTCCTGATCCACCCGGCGCGGCGCCAGGTCGTGTCCACCGACACGCCGGGCCTGGTCGAAGCCGTGTTCTTCGATGGCGGCGAGGCGGTGAAGTCGGGCACGCCGCTGGCGCGCCTGGCCCATGCCGACTACGTGGCCGAGATCAAGGTGCTGACGGCCAAGATCGACGAGCAGGCGGCCGTGGTGCGCAACCTGAAGACGCTGCCGCGCGTCGAAGAGGTGAAACTCGCCGAGCAGCGGCTGGAAGTGGAGCGCACCCGCGAACGCTTCAGCCGCGACAAGGTGCCGCGCCTGGAAAGCCTGCAGAAGATCGGCGCCGTGTCGCTGGAAGAGCTGGAGACGGCGCGCAAGGAGCACCTGACCGACCAGCGCCAGGTGGCGCAACGCGAGGCCGAGCTGGCGCTCGTGAAGGTGCCGGTGACGCCCGACCAGGTGGCGGCCGCCGAAGCCAAGCTCGCCAGCTTGAAGGAAGAGCGCGCCAGCTTCGAGGACAAGGTCGAGCGCACGGTGATCCGCATGCCCTTCGACGGCAACATCCTGACGCTGCACCTGAAGGACAAGATCAACAGCTACCTCGAGAAGGGCGCGCCGTTCGCGGCGCTGGAGAACACCGGCGTCGTCACGGCCGAGATCGACATTGCCGAAGCCGACCTGCAGTACGTGAAGGTCGGTGCACCGGTGCGTGCGCGTGCCGTCTCGTTTTTCCAGGACCGCGAGTTCAGCGGCAAGGTCACGGTCATCGACCGCAACGTCACGAAGATGTCCACCGGCAACGTCGTCAAGGTCATCGCGACCATCGACAACCGCGACGATGCGCTGAAAACCGGCATGGCCGGCCGGGCCAAGATCGAGGGCACGAAGATGCCGGTGTGGAAGGCCTTCTCGATGGCCGTGGTGCGCTTCTTCGAGATCCAGGTCTGGTCGTGGCTGCCATGACGATGGTTCGACACACGCTCCCGCAACTGCGGGATGTGTGTCACCCTGCGGGCGGTCGCCGGGCCAGCTTCTGATTTGGTGATCCAACCAAGGGGAAACAGGCAATGCAGCTTCAGAAACCCGGGTTCCTGCCGACGCTGTTGCGGCTGACAGCCGCACTGTCGCTGGCCACACTGTCCGGCCTGGCGGCCGCGCAGGCGGTGCCGATCGCGTCGACACCGACGACGCTGGTCAGCACGGCCGACCGCATGATCTCCTACCGCATGCAGAACCACATGTGGCAGACGCCGGACGGCGCCACCCACGTGATGATCAACCGCGGTCCCGGCATGGGCGGCAACAGCCTGGCACTGTTCTCCACCTTCGACGGCGGCACCAACTGGGTCAACAGCGGCGTCAGCCTGCCGCAGAGCAACGGCTCGTCCACCTCCGACGGCTACTTCGCCGACGGCCGGCTTTACACCACCTACGACGTCGGCACCGGCACGATCCGCTTTGCCGAACTGGTGTACGACAGCCCCTCCAAGACCTGGTCGCTGGGCCCGACCAGTACCGTGTACACCAGCGCCGTGGCCGGCGCGCTGACGCCGGCCGTGGCCGTTGACGCCGCCGGCCGCCAGTGGCTGGCCTTCACGCACCAGGACAAGGCGACCGGCAACTTCAGCATCAAGATGATGCGCAAGGCCGTGGCCGACCAGGCCTGGACCGACACCGGCTTCGTCTTCGGCCCGGTCGACAACCTGGCCAACGAACGCAGCGGCCGCCCCATCGCCACCGCGCGTGGCATGGGCCTGGTGTTCACCGTGAAGACCGAAACCTACTGGGCCGAACGCAACGACCGCTGGGCGCTGGAACAGCCCTGGCCGCGTGCGCTGATCAGCACCAAGGTGACGCCGACCAACGACCCCTACGGCACGCATTTCAGCATCGTGGCCGACAGCGCCTTCAACATGCACATGTTCTCGGGCGACGGCGGTCAGGTCGTCTACTCGCGTTACCTCGTGTTCGAGAAGAAGTGGAGCACACGCACGCTGACCGAAGCCATCAAGGCCACCTACATGCAGGCCACGATGTCGGGCAACCAGTTGATGCTGGTGACCAACAGCTATGCCAACCTCAGCGTCTACCAGAGCGCCGACGGCGGCAACACCTTCACACGCACCCATGCGCTGACGCACCCGGCCGCGACCGAAGGCATCGACTACAGCCGCCCGCGCGTCGAGACACCGGCTTATTCGACGAGCCCGGTGCCGGTGCTGCAGCAGTTCATGGACGGCAAACTGCAGCGTGCGATGTTCTTCGCCGTGCCGGTGGGCAGCAGCGTGCCGGTTGCGGCCGACACGTCGCGCTGAAAGAAAGCTCGATGAATCGCGGCGCGCTTCAGCGCGCCGCGCCGACGCCAAGTTGCAGCGGTGTGGCCAGGCGGTTCAGCGCAAAGCGGTTCGTCGCTTCGGTGGCCGTCACATAGACGAACACACCGCCCGGCGTCACCATCCACTCGGGTTCGCTGCGTGCCACGCCGCGGCGCGAAGCGTCGCTGATCTGCAGCGGCGCCAGGCCGCCAAGGCCGACCTCGGCGATCCAGATGTCGCTGGCTGCCACACGCTGCGTCGACACCTGCATCGCGACATACGAACGGCCACCCAGCACCAGGATCTCGGGCGAGTAGATGTTGTCGCTCCGGCGCGAGAAGTCCGCCGTGCGGATTTCGCGGTACAGCTGCCATTGGCCGGCGGCGTCTTCGCGGTAGAAACGCAGGCAGCAGCCGTCGGCCACCGTCATCAGGCCGAGCGCACCACCGAACTCGGGTGCGGCCCAGAGCCAGACCTCGTCCTTGTTGCCGCTGTCGCGTGTCAGGTGGCGTGTGTTGCTGCCGTCGACGTCGTACAGCACGGCCTGGCGCACACCGCTGGCATCGGGCAGGGCCAGCGTCAGCGCACGCCGGCCCGGCACCCAGCGCGGCGCGCCGCCGACGGAGGGGTCGACAGCGCCCGGCACGACGGTTTCGGTTTCAGGTCGGCTGGCTTCGCGCCAGGCCAGCGCATAAGCGCCAGGTGCCGTCGTGAGCGCGTAGATCAGCCGCGGTTCTGCATCGGTGGCATCGGCGGAGGTCAGCGCAAGGCCGCGGTCGGTGCTGTCGGGCAGGTCGGACAGTCGCCAACGGCCATCGTCCATGCGCCGCGCACGGGCCATCGAGACCCGGTTCTCGCTGTCGATCTTCGTGTAGTACAGCTCCAGCCCGCGTGCGCTGAAGGCCCATTCCGGGCCGGCGCGGAAGGGCAGGTCGGGAATGCTGATCGTCACGTTGCGTGCCAGCAAAGTGCCGGCGCACTGGGCACTGTCGATGCTGCCGTCGGCCAGCACCGAGGCCACACGCAGGCCGCCGCGGCCGTCGTAGTAGGCCATCAGCTGCGTGTCGGTGTTGAACTCGGGGTCGTAGACCCGCGCCGAAGCGGGACAGACTTCCGTTTCGACCGGCGTGAACTGCGCCAGCGCCGGCAGCGCCGTCAGCAGCGCAACCGCCATCGCCGTGGCGCGCAGGCGCCAGCCCAGACCCGTGTTTTTCATGCGCCCTCCGCTTGCATCCCGCATGCCAGTTCTGGCTGCGGATGATGCCGCGCGGGGCGGCTGGCCGCGCCCCCCCGCATCTGCGCAGGGGCGCTTGTCCTCGTCAGGGCGTCGGTGTCATCGACGTGGTGGCCACCCCGGTCACCCAGGCCTGGCGGATCATGCGGCCACAACGCAGGGACTTCACGCCTTCGGAGCCGCCAGCGGAAACCGCACGCCGCGCAACGACGCCGTACCAGGTCTTGCTGCTGTCGATCCAGGGGTAGAAGCCCAGCGCGCCGGCGCTGCTGAACGCGTGGTCGCCGACGGTGGGGTCGTCCTCGACCCAGTGGCCCAGCGAATAGTTCCAGGCTTCGTCGGTCGGCGCCGGCGACAGCACAGCGCCGGCCGTGCAGGCACTGGAGGCGCAGACCTTGTTGTTGCCCAACTGCGACGACATGACGAACTCACCGCGCAGCATGCGGCGCAGGAAACCTGCATAACCGGTCGCGCTGGCGTTCAGGCCACCCGCCAGGTTGGTTTGCAGGTAGACGAAGTCGAAAGCGCCGACCTGCGAGGTGATCTCGGTGGTGAGCGCCGAGGCGCCCAGCGATGCCAGGCCCATGGTGTTGGCTGCGTGATACTGGAAATGGCCGGCGCTGTAGAAGAAGTTGTTGACGGCCGACGAACTCTGCACGACGTCGGCCGCACACTGGCCCACAGTTTCACCGGCGCCACAGACCACTTCGTTGCCCGACGACGCGATGGGGAAGACATAGCCGCTGGTGAAGTGCAGGAAGGGCACATCGCCGCTGCGCAGGCTGCCCGTCTTCTGCAGCACATAGGTCGAGTAGATCCACTTCGACGACGAAGCGATCGCGATCACCTGCGACGCACCGGGTGTGTCCGAACCGTTCACGGTGCCCGACGCACGCGCGCCATTGCGGTCACCGATCTCCCAGTAAAAGCCTTCGGGCAGCGTGCTGGAACTGCAGTTCGGGTTGCTGTTGGCCGTGGTCGTGGCGGCAGCAATGCGTTGCGCGTCACCGGCCGGCGGCGATGGTGGTGTCGGCACCGTGTCGACACTGCCGCCACCGCCGCCGCAGGCGGCAACGAACAGCGAACTGAGCAGGGCGAGCGTGGGGAGGGGATGGTGTGGCTTCATGCGAATAGCGTCTTTGCAGCAACCGCAGTACGGCGATCATGCATGACAAACGGCGCCCTGTCGTGTGTCGTTGACGAACTTGACATTTCTTCGCACTGAACCTGGTTGAGGGGCGGCTGCGTCAAGGCTCGCCGATGAAAAACGTCGACGAAGTGGTGCCGCGGAACACAACGCGACGTGCACCAGCGGCGTTCACGACGATGGGGAACTGGCCGGTGGACGCGTTGCGCAATGCGTTGTTCGAGACCTTGTACTTCCACAGCGCGGTGCCCGTGTTGCTGCTGCTGACGTCGATGGCTGTCACGTGGGGGCCGATGCCGACGCTGGCCGCCTTGGTCTGTGCACCGAAGGTGAGCACAACGCCCCCCGCCGTGGTGCTGCTGACCGACACCGCGGTCACCGGCGAGTAGCTCGGGTCCAGGCCCAGCACGCTGCCGACCTCGACGGTTTGCTGCGTGCTGCCGTTGCGTTCGGACACACGTTGCAGCGTGCCCGACTGCCAGGGCGAGATCCAGAACCCGCCACGCGGGTCCTGCGCGGCACTGAAGCCGAAACGCCCGGCGAATTTGCGGGTCCACACCAGCGACGGCGCAGCGCCGAGGTCGTCGACGCCGAAGAACAGACCGGTGGTCTTGCCGCGCAGGCCATCGAAGAACAAGCGTTTGCCGATCAGCAGCGGGCTGGCGCCGGACGGCCCATCGAATGGGAACTGCCAGACGATCTGCGGTTTGCCGCGGCCGCCGCAGGCCGCCGATTCGCAGATGTCGATCGCCATCATCCGGCCATCGGCACCGTTGCCAACGGCTGCGGCCAGCACATAGGCACGGTTGCCTTTGACGGCCGGCGTGTTGATCGTCTGGTACAGCACACCGCCGTCAACGAGCGACTCGTGCCAGAGCAGGGCGCCAGTGGCCGCGTCCCACACCGACAGTTCCGGCGTGCCGACACCGGCGTCGGACTTGGTGGCCAGCAGCACCATGCTGCTGTCGCTGCCCACCAGCACCGGGCTGATCGGCGTGCCATCGTCGGGCTTGGCCGATTGCCACAGCACGGTGCCGGTCAGCGGGTCAGCGCGCAGCAACCAGCGCTGGTCAGCGGCGATGACCTGGTTGTCGGTGCTGATCAGGGCCGCGCCGTACCAGGCCGTGGCGCCGAGGCGGCCGCCGTCGTCCCAGATCTTGTTGCCATCGGCGTCGTAGACGCTGAGGTTGGATTGCAGTGCCGGGTTGGCGGCGCCGGTGCAGGCGGCATAGCGGCCGTTGGAAACGCAGCCCAGGCCGCCGACCGAACCGGCGCTGCTGCGGTCGATGCGGATCTCGTTGGCCACCGTGGGGCTGGGCAGTCCGACGGTGTCGGACATGCGGGCGTCGCAATGCGCCATGCCGCAGCCGGTGCTCGGCAACACGAAGGGCCCGGCAGCGGCTGCCAGCACCGGCATGCAGGCCAGGGCAGCCAGCATCAGCCGGCGTTGGTGTTGCTTCGACGACGACATCGTTCTCTCCTCGTGAGATCTTCAGCGGGTGGTCAGATGGCCCAGGATCGTCTTTGCCAGCGGCGAGTTGCGGTCGCCGATGGCCTGGTTGATGCGCGCATGGCCCAGGTCCAGCGGGAACACCTGGGCTTCGGCGCCGGCCTTGCGCAGCGCCTGCGCAAAGGCTTCGCTCTGCTCCACGGCGTCGGTGCGTTTGCTGCCGACGAAGATGGCAAACGGCGAGACGCTGCCGGGTTTGGCCTTGGCCACCACCAGCGTCGGCGAGGCGGCGGTGAAGACCTCGCGGTCGGTGCCGAAGGCTTCTTCGCGGATCTTCTTCTGGCGCCCGACGAACCAGCCGTAGGGGTCGACGAGGAAGTTGAAGCTGGCCGTGTCCACCGGCACGACGGCGCGGAACATGTTGGACGGCAGCTTCTGCGCCTGCAGGAACTGCGGGTCGGTGCCCAGCAAGGCCACCAGATGGGCGCCGGCCGAGTGCCCGGCGAGCACGATGTGATCGGGGTCGCCGCCGTAGCGGCCGATGTTGTCCTTGATCCAGCGCATCGCCGCGGCCAGGTCCTGCATGAAGGCCGGGTACTTGTTCTTCGGCGCCAGGCGGTAGTTCAGGCTGACGAAGACGCAGTTGTTCTCGACGTACAGCGGCGCCATGCTCTTGCCCAGCCGCTTGTCGCCGCGGCCCCAGCCGCCGCCGTGCACATAGACCAGCACCGGCCGCGGGCGGCCGGCCTGGATCTCGCCGTGGTAGACGTCGAGCTTGTGTTCGGCCGCGGTGGCGCCGGCGATGTAGGCGATGTCCGCCTCGACCTGGGGCGGCTCCGCAGCGATGCACCACGAAGGCGCCGCAGCCAGGGCACCGGCCGCCGCCAGCAGCAGCGCCGCGCGGCGGCGGCCGGGTGTGTTCAAGCTCATTGCGCGACGCCCGTCATCCAGGCCATGCGCACGACGCGGCCGCACTTGGCCGAGGCATAGCCTTCGTCGTTGCCGGAGAAGGCCTCGGTCTGGCGCGCCAGGATGCCGTAGTACGAACGGCTGGCGTCGATCCAGGGGTAGAAGCCGAATGTGCCGGGGCTGCTGTACGCGATGTTGATGGCCGGCGTCGTGGCCGGGTCGTCCTCGATCCAGTGGCCCAGCGAGTAGTGCCAGGCCTCGGGCATCGCCGTCAGCCGCGAAGCGTTGCAGCTTGCGCTGGGAAAGGTGCACACGGGGTTGCTGCCCAGCATCGAACCCAGGGCCAGCGGCGTGGCGCTGCCGGCCATCAGGCTGCGCAGGAAGCCGCCGTAGCTGCGTGCCGTGGTGCTGACACCACCGGCCAGCCCCGGCTGCACGTAGCTCAGCACGACGGCGGTGCCGACCATGCTGCCGATCTCGACCGCGAGCTCGCCGTTGTACAGCGGCCCCAGCCCCATGTTGATGGCGTGCTGCTGCATGTGCCCGCCGTCGTAATGGAAGACCTGGTTCAGCGCCTCGCTGCGCGAACGTGCGCCAGGCAGGCACTGGGCCACGGTGCCGGCGGTGGGGCAGTCGCTGGTTCTGAAGTTGCTGTAGCCGCTGGTCAGGTTCAGGTAGGGGCGGGCCGACGGCTCGTCGCCGTACTTCTGCACCGTGTAGGCGGCGTAGATCCACTTCGACGCCGAGGCCACGCCGATCACGGTGTCGGCGCCGACGGCAGTGTCGCCCCGCGGCGCGGCCGCACCGGAGGTCATCGCGCCGCTCGCGTCGCCGATTTCCCAGTAATAGGCGCCCAGCGTGCGTGTGCTGCAGTAGGGATGGGTGGCCACCGTGCGCTTGGCCGCACTGATGCGTTGTGCATCGGTGGCTTGTGCGGCGGCCGTGCCGGCCGTCCACAAACCGGCGAGCAGCAAGCCGCCGGTAACGAAAGAACGAGACATGACAACAGACATGTGACAGCCTCCTTCGTGCATGGACCGACCCTGGTTCGTCGTTGTGCTGCCGCGGGCATGGCCCCGGTCGCCGTTGCCCGTGCAAAAAGCGCGCCTGATCGTACTGCCATCGTCTGCGGCAGCGCATGTCCGACAAGGCTGTTTGCACGCCGCCCCCCCAGACCCGTGGTGCTGGCCTGGCTTGCTGCAATGCGGTAGATTCTTTCGATCTCAGCGTTGGACACACGCTCATGGCTCTTTGCTCGTCGATCCGCGGTGCGCTGCTCGCCGCGCTGGGGGCGCTCTGCGTGGCCGCCACGGTCCAGGCGGCGCCCTATACCGAACTGCTGGTCACGACCACACGCTTCGGCGACATGGAGTTCGACTGGGGCCGCGACGGCGTGTATTGCCCGAGCTGCAACGCTGGCGACGGCAACGCCCGCTTCCACTGGGTGGACCGCAGCAACCGGCTGTGGATCAGCTATATCGACTTCAACACCGGTGCGATCTATCCGCCGAACGGCCGCGGCGTGCTGGTGGACAGCGACGTCGCCTACTACTCCGACTTCGGCAACGGCCCGGAGTGGGTGTTCAGCCAGGGCGATTCGCAGATCGTCTACACGAAGTACAAGGCAGGCGCCGAGCAGACCGGGGCCAATGCCGGGCTCGGCCTGGCCAAGGTGGTGAACGGCAGCTGGAGCGCGGGCTTCATCGACGGCGCGCTGGGCCGCATCACGCCGGCACCGTCGCAGAGCATCGGCGACGCAACGCCGAAGATGATGTATGCCAGCGGCACCGGGCCGCAGATCTACTGGCGCAAGCTCGGCGAGCCTGTGGGTGCCGAAAAGCGCGCGCCCTGGATCAGCACCGGCCTGAGTGCACGCTGGCTGCCGAACACGAACAAGCTCGCCTACGTCAACGGCGCGGCGCATGAAGACGGCACACGCTACCAGCAGGTGTTCCTGTTCGACAGCGACACCAACACCATCGAGCAGCTGACCTTCGACGCCACCGAAAAGCGAGGTGTCTTCATGCTGCCGGCGCCCGAGTTCGGCGGCGAGATGGTGTTTTTCACGGTGGCTGCACGCACGCAGCTGCGCCTGTACCGCCAGCTGCTCGGCTCCGACGGGCTGCGCCGCTGGACCGTCGTGAAGACGGTCACCGCGCCGGCCGAGGTGCCCTACCTGGCCACGCCCGAGCCCTTCGTCCACAACGGCCGCACCTACGTCTTCATGACGCTGAGCAGCAGCAAGGGCGCCAGCGACATCACGGTGCCGACGCGCCTGGCACTGACCGGCATCGACCCCGCGGTAGACGATTTCCGCCAGCTCACCGACGCCAGCTCGCCGGTGCGGCTGCGCCAGGACCCGGAGTACTTCATCACCGCGCAAGGCCCGTTCCTGTATTTCTCGCGTGCACTGCCGGGCACCGACACCAGCGGGCCGGTGAACGAAGGTGTGTTCCGCATCGACCTGAAGCTCGGTGCGCCGGTGCGCTGAGCGGCACCCACCTTCCCCCCCCGATTTGCGGGGGTTGCCCCAGGTTTTTACCTACGCCTCAACGCCGTCGCCGACACTGCAGCCTGAGGCGAACACCGAGGGGTAGCACATGGGTGTCAAACGTCTTCTGGCGGCCACACTGCTGGCTGCCACCAGTTCGGTCAGTTTCGCGCTGACCCTCGCCGAGTCTGGTTTCGTCGATGGCACCGAGGGTTGGCAAGCCATCAACGGCGCCCGCAACTTTCGCTGGGTGGCCCATGGAGGCAACCCCGATGGGCATGTCACCGCACGCGACCTCAGCGCCGGCAGCCTGTGGTTCTTCGATGCGCCGTCGGCCTTTCTCGGCGACCTCGGTGCAGCCCTGGGCAGCACACTGAGGTACGCGCTGAAAAGCGACTCGGCCTCGTCGCCGCTGAACCGCGCGTTTGCCGACGTGCAACTGCTCGGTGCCAACGGCGTGCTGTTGGCCCACGGTGGTGCTGCGGCGCCAGGCAGCGACTGGACCAGCTACACGGTGGCCCTGGTGGCCGATGGGGGCTGGCACATCGGTTCGCTCGAAGGTGCCGTCGCCACGACGGCCGATCTGGCTGCGGTGCTGGCCAACCTCAGCGCCTTGCGCATCCGTGGCGACTACTACCAGGCGTCGGAACTCACCGGTCTGGACAACGTCGTGCTGACAACCGTGTCCGAGCCGGCGACGGCGGCGTTGCTGCTGGGTGGTGCTGCGCTGCTGCTGGGCCTGCGACGGCGCGATTGATGGCAGCAATCCGGGCGGCTGTCCGCCCGTGGCACCGCGCTTGCTTGGCGTGTGCATGACATCACGTGACGGCCCGGCGCCACGCGTCGCCTCCCGCAAATGCAGGGGTGGGGTGCGGCTGCCGGCCACGGTGGTCCACGACAATTTGCCCCTGGCCCGCTGCGGGCCAGGGGCGCGAGTGGGACCTCTGTCACGCGACACGGAAGCTAGGGAGGCTGGCGGGCAGGGCCTCGTGCTACTGTCAACTGGGCCTGTTTCAAGCGACATCTTTCGTCATCCACTCTCGATGCCATGACCGACTTCCAGCAGTTCGTCTTCACACCGGCAGGCCTGGGCGACGCGTCGCTCGCCATCGCGGCCAGCCGCGCAGGTGCGGTCGGCGTCTACAACGCCGAACTCGACGCCGATGCAGCGACGGCGCTGCGAGGCCTGGCGCAACTCGCCCGGTACGGCCGCGGTGCCTGGGGCATCAAGCTCGCAGCACTGGACGACGCAATGGCCGCCGGGCTGCGTGGCCAGGCGGGCCTGGGCTGGCTGATCGTCGACGCCGCATCGGCACCGGCCTGGACCGGGCTGTTCGACGGCCTGCGCAGCGCCGGCACCCAGGTGCTGGTCGAGGTGCAGACGCCGCAGCCCTTGCCCGATGCGCTGCTGTCGCACGTCGACGGTGTGCTCGTCAAGGGCAACGAAGCCGGTGGCTTCGTTGGCGAGGACGCCAGTTTCATCCTGTTGCAGAAGTGGCTGCAGCGCGGTGGTCCGCTGCCGCTGTACCTGCGTGGTGGCCTGACGCCGCATGTGGCCGCTGCCTGCAGCGCCGTCGGGGTGGCCGGCGGTGTGCTGGAGTCGCAACTGCTGCTGCTCGACGAGGTGCGCCTGCCGGACACGCTGCGCACGTTGATCGGCAACCTGGCCGGCAGCGAAACCGTGGCCGTTGGCGACGGCGAACACGGCAGCTACTTCCGTGTGCTGCTGCGCCCGAACCTGGCGGCCACCAAGGCGTTTGTCGCCGAGGCCGACGGCCTGGCCGGCGATGCGCTGCAGGCCCAGGTGCGCAGCCGCGGCACTGGCTGGCAGGACATGACACGGGGCCTGCTGCCCATCGGCCAGGAAGTCGCTTTTGCCGCACCGTGGCGCAAGCAGTACGGCCAGCTCGGTGCCGTGCTGCAGGCGGTGCGCGAAGCCATCGCCGGCCATGCACGCCTGGCCGCACGGCAGCCGCCGCTGCTGGAAGG
>JBASTF010000075.1:0-2632 GCA_049274755.1 Rubrivivax sp.
GTTCGGCACCGCGGTGCTGGTGGGCTGGTTCGTCAGCCGCGCGCGCAACCTCGACCATGCGGCGATGGTGGCCGAACGTGTGCCGCCGCTGAAGGCCGCCGTCGACGCGCTGCCGCCGCCGGCCACCGCCGACGTGACGCCGCTGCCGCTGGTGCTGGCCGGCGTGCGCGACGCCGCCAAGAGCGAGGCCTTCGACATCGGCGACCCGCCCCTGCTGAACGGCCTGGGCCTGTACCAGGGCGAGAAGCTGGATGCCGCGGCGCAGCTGGCCTACACGCGCCTGCTCGAGAAATCGCTGATGCCGCGTGTGTCGCGCCGCCTCGAAGAGCGGTTGCGTGCTGCCAACCGCGACGACCTGGAGAACGCCTACGAGGCGCTGAAAACCTACCAGATGCTGTACCTGCCGGAGCAGTTCGACGCTGCGACACTGCGCGCCTGGGTGCTGCAGGACTGGGACCAGAACTACGCCCGCATGGCGCCCGAACAGCGCGCCCAGCTCGAAGCCCACCTCGATGCAATGCTGGCCCTGGGCCCGCTGCGCAGCGTGCAGCCGCGCGACGACACGCTGGTGGCCGGCGTGCGCGAGATGCTGGCGGCCTTCCCGCTGGAGTACCGCGTCTACAGCCGCATCCGCCGCGGCTGGCGGCCTGGCGAGATTCCCGAGTTCACGGCCGCAGGCGCCGCCGGGCCGAACGCGGCCCAGGTGTTCCGCCGTGCCAGCGGCGAGCCGCTGACCAAGGGCATTCCGGGGCTGTACACCAAGGCCGGCTACGAACGCTATGTGAAGCCGCAGGTGCCCAAGGCCGCATCGCAGATGGCCAACGAGGAATCCTGGGTGCTGGGCTTCAAGTCCGACCCGGGGCGGCTGAAGGACATGCTGGGCGGCAGCGCCTTGAACGACAAGGTCAAGCGCCGCTACTTCGAGGAGTACATCAAGGTCTGGGACCAGTACATCGCCGACGTCAAGCTGGTGCCGCTGACCGGCCTGGACCGCAGCATGGCCGTGGCGCGCACGCTGGGCTCGGTGGATTCGCCGCTGGCCGCCTGGCTGCGTGGCATCACCGAGCAGACCAAGCTGGTGCCGCCGCCGCAGGCGCCGGGTGCCATCGGCAAGCTGGTCGACAAGGCCGAGGCCAAGGTGGCCAAGGTGGTGGGCGGCAGCGGCGACAGCGGCGAGCCGGCCGAGCGCCTGGTCGACGATCACTTTGCGTCCATCCACCGCCAGGTCACCGGCACGCCGCCGCCGATCGACGAAACGCTGAAGCTGTTCACCGAGGTCTACAACCAGCTCGCCGCGGTCGACGCCGCGCAGAAGAGCAAAAGCCCGCTGCCGCCGGGCGGTGGTGGCGGTGGGGCGATCAAGGCTGCGGCGGCGCAGCTGCCCGATGCCGTGCGTGCCGTGGTCGAGCAACTGGCCGACGCCGGTGCCAGCCAGAGCCGCGGTGCCGAGATCCAGGGCCTGTCGACCGAACTGAAGCCCGTCACCGAGTTCTGCGAGCGGGTGGTCGTCAACCGCTACCCGTTTGCCAGCGGTTCGCGTGCCGACACGCCGCTGGAAGACTTCGGCCAGCTGTTCGGCGGCGGCGGCATGCTCGACGACTTCTTCGCCAAGCGGCTGCAGAACCTGGTCGACACGACGGCGCAGACCTGGGCCTACAAGCCGCTCAGCGACGGCAGCAAGCCGGTGGCGGCCGGTGCACTGGCCGAGTTCCAGCGCGCTGCACGCATCCGCGACGTGTTTTTCCGCGCCGGCGGCAAGGTGCCGGCGATGAAGGTCGAGATGCGCATCGCCGACATGGACCCGGCGCTGAAAGAGCTGGTGCTGGACATCGATGGCCAGGTACAGAAGCTGACGTCTGGCGGCCAGCCCATCAGCATCAGCTGGCCCAGCCAGCGCCTGGCCTCGCAGATCAAGCTCAGCACCGGCCTCGGCAACGCCGGCACGCTGGTGATGTTCGAAGGCCCCTGGGCGCTGTTCCGCTTCATCGACCGCTTCGAGGTGCAGCCCTCGGCGGTGCCGGAACGCTTCACGCTGGTGATGAACCTGGACGGCAAGCGGGCGCGTGTGGACGTCATCACGTCCAGCGTCTTCAACCCGTTCCAGATGCGCGAAGTCAAGCAGTTCCGCTGCCCGGCGGCGCTGTGAATGCCGCCGTGACGCCCCCCGGCTGGCACGGCAAGCTGCCGTCGCTGGGGGACTTCGCATCGCGCCGCCTCGAAGCGCCCTTTGTCGACGCCTGGGACGGCTGGCTGGCCGCCGGCCTGCTGGCGCTGCGCGAGGCCAATCCTGCCGGCTGGCTCGACGCCTACCTCTCCAGCCCGAGCTGGCGTTTCCTGCTGCAACCCGGCGTGCTGCCCGGCGAGGCCGGCGAACAAGGGTATGCCGGTGTGCTGATGCCCTCGGTCGACCGCGTCGGCCGCTACTTTCCCTTCACCGTCGTGCAGCCGCTGGGTGCCGACGCGCCGTGGACGGCGCAGCAGATGCAGTCGCTGTGGCACTGGCTGGCGCGGCTGGACGAACTGGCCGCCGATGCCATGCAGGACGACTGGCCGGTGGAGCGCCTGGAGACCGAGCTGGCACGCATGGCGGCACCTGACCTGGCGCCGCCGGCGACGGTCGACAGCCCCGGCC
>JBASTF010000076.1:0-3377 GCA_049274755.1 Rubrivivax sp.
CCAGTGCCGCTTCTTCCCGCGGCGACCCCGCCTCGATCAACACCGGCAGTGGCCCACGCCGTCCGGCACTGGCGGGCTCGACCAGCGGCACCCCGTCGTCGCCAGCGTCGCGGCCGGCCAGCAGACCTTGCGAGCATTGCATCGCCAGTGCCAGCACCTCGGCCGTGTTGCGGTAGTTCAGCCGCAGGATGCTGGTGCGCCCGCGCGCCTCGATGCCGACGCTGGACCACGAGAAACGCCGGTGCGAACGCAGGTAGATGGACTGCGCGTCGTCGTACAGCACCAACAGGCTGTTGGTTGCCGCATCCACCATGCGCGTGGCCATGCGCAGCCAGGCTTCCTGGAAGTCGTGTGCCTCGTCGATCAGCAAGGCACTGTACTGCCCGCCCGGCACACGCCCGCTGGCGACAGCACGCTCCAGCACCTCGGCGAGCGCCTCGAAGTACGCCTCGCCGCGCAGGCCAGGCGGCATGTCCAGCCGATAGCTGTTCACCATGTCCTGGCACCAGGCATGGAAGGTGCGGACCTGCACCGTTTCGTCGACGCCGCGCTGGCGCAGCAGGGCTTCGATGCGTGTGGCCAGCGTGCGGTTGAAACACATCACGAGGATGGGCGCCCCCGCGTTCGCCGCTGCCAGCTGCTGGGCGCGAAACACCAGGATCATCGTCTTGCCCGAACCTGCCGCACCGTGGATCACACGGTGGCCCTCGCCCAACGAGCGCGCAATCTGCTCCTGCTGCAGGTCCATCACCTGCAGCAGATCGGGCAGTGGCGCGGCCTCGCCATCGAAGACCAGGCTGGACTGCGTCGACAAACGCACCTCTGGAAACAGATGCCAGCGGATGCGGTCGCGCTGCGGCAGCGACAGGCTGTGCGGGTAGCTCACCGTGAACATGCCCCACAGACGCTGCTGGAACACCAGCACATCGACCTCGGGCTCGAGCTCGTCGCGCAGCAGCGTGCGCGCGAGCGGGAACAGATCGCCGAAGTCGCTGCCGGCCACATCGGCAGTGCGCAGGTTCGACATCACGACACCCCAGCCATAGGGAAACAGCAGCCGGCCGGCAAAGGCGCCGTGCGTGTGCACCAAGGCGGGATCCGACTTCATCAGATCGACGAGCTCCAGCACCACATCGCGGGCCTGGCGCAGCGGATGGGCAACCGTGCCACGCCCCCGTGCCGTCTCGAGCTGCACGGCGTCGCGGTTGCCGCCGACGATGCCGCCGCGCCGCCAGTCCTTCACCTCCAGCAGCAGCACACCCCAGCGCGGCGACAGGATGACGAAGTCGGGTTGGCGCGCACGCGGCCCGATCGGAACGTCGTGCCAGACGATGTAGTCGTCCTCCAGACAGCGTTTCAGCTGGTGCAGCACACGCCGTTCGCCGCCATTGCAGCGCTGGTCGATGTTGCTCAGACCTTGCGGGAACTGGGCCATGCCGGTGTCGGAGGTCGCGATGGCAGCGATGATGGCGCATGCCGCCGTGCCGCGCCCCGGCACCTGTCACAAAAGTGGCGGCCCCAGCATCTTGTCCACACGATGCACAACGAACCCGACACCAGCACCTTCGCCCGCCTGCGGCCGCGGCTGCACGCCATGGCCTACCGCATGCTGGGCGCCACCGCCGAAGCCGACGACGTGGTGCAGGACGCCTGGCTGGTCACCGTGACGACACGCCTGGCCATCGACCGCCTGCATGCCGCCAAGCTGCAGCGCGAGCACTACACGGGCACCTGGCTGCCCGAACCGCTGGTCGCCGACGCCCCGCAGACACCCGAGCAGGCGCTGGAGCGTGCCCACGAGATCTCGTTTGCCGTGCTGGCGCTGGCGTGCACCGCGCCAGGACCCCGCGGCCCACCAGCGCCAGCTGCGCCGTTTTGCCGAGGCCGCGACACGCGGCGACTTCGCGACGCTGAAGACGCTGCTGGCCGAAGACGCCGAGCTCATCGGCGACGGCGGCGGCAAGGTGCCCAGCTTCGGCCGGCCGCTGTGCGGCGGCCCGCGCATCGCCCAGCTCTACCTGGCGACACGGCTGCGCCATGGCGACGCGGTGACGATGCCGCTGGCCTGGGTCAACGGCCAGTGGGGGCTGCTGCGCAGCATCGGCGGTGTCCTGGAATCGGTGCAAAGCATCGAGACCGACGGCCGGCAGATCCTGCGCACCCATGCCCAGCGCAACCCCGACAAGCTGGCCCAGGAACGGCTGATCGAAGCCAGCGGCGTGCCTTGCAGCATCATGCGTGCAACGCAGTTCTTCGAGTTCGGTGCCGCCATCGGTCTGGGTTCGGCGCAGGACGGAACCATCTGGCTGCCGCCAGCGCTGATGCAGCCCATCGCCGCCGACGACGTGGCCGATGCGATGGCCGCCGCAGCCGCGCCGCTGCAAGGCCATGCCGACATCGCCGGCCCCGGGCTTCTCCCCATCTCGCCGGATACGCAAGACCGGCCGAAACACCCAGAATCCGGCTGGCGTCACGCGCGGCAAGCAGGAGAGCAGCATGGGTGTGCAGGCGATCACGGGGTCGGTGGGCCAGGGCGGCGTGAACCGCGCCGACGACGTGCGCGTCGTGCAGCAGCTGCTGTACGCACGCGGCCACACCAGCGTCGGCACACCGCCCAGCGGGGTTTGCGACGCTGCCACCATCGCGGCCATCCGCGACTACCAGTCGGGCTACATGAACAGCCCCGACGGAGTCATCGACGTCGGTGGCCGCAGCTGGCGGCTGATGTCGGCGGCCTTCAACGGCAACACCAGCGTGCCGCCGCCCGCCGGCAACGATGGCGACCTGCTGCGCCCGTTGCCACGCCCGGCGGCCGGCAGCATCAACACCGGCCTGGCCGCGGTGAGCAACGGCTTCATGCTGGCCACCTTCGGCGAACCGCTGGTCGGCGGCGGCTACAACGAACTCTGCCAGCAGCCGACGAACCCCAAGCTGCGGCGCAACATCGTCACCGACACCGTCGGCCCCTTCCGCGCCACCGGCCTGGTGCCGGCGGTGCTGAGCCTGAAGGCGGTGATGGCCGACATCCAGACCGAGCAGCCGGCTGCCTATGCGGCACTGGGCAGCGCCGGCATGTTGTGCTGCCGCCTGGTGCGTGGTTCCACCACGGCCATCTCCAACCACTCCTGGGGCACGGCGATCGACCTGACGCTGAACGGCGTGCTCGACGCCTATGGCGACAACAAGGTGCAGACCGGGCTGACACTGATCGCGCCGATCTTCAACCGCCACGGCTGGTACTGGGGTGCGGCTTTCAGCAAGGAAGACGGCATGCACTTCGAAGGCGGCCGCGCGCTCGTCACGCAGTGGGCCGGGCAGCTGAGTTGAACCGCCGCTGGCGCAGCGGCGGTGCGGCCCTCGCGCTGACGCTGCTGGCC
>JBASTF010000077.1:0-4660 GCA_049274755.1 Rubrivivax sp.
GCGCACGACTGGGGCGGCGCCGTGGCCTGGAACCTGGCGGCGCAGCACCCAGGCCTGCTGCGCCGGCTGGTGATGATCAACTCGCCGCACCCGGCGGCTTTTCTGCGCGAGTTGCGCCACAGCGTGGCCCAGCAGCAGGCCAGCGCCTACATGAACTTCCTCTGCCGGCCGGACGCCGAAACGCTGCTGGCCGCCGACGACTTCCGCCGCCTGTGGCCGTTTTTCGGCGATGCCGCCTGGCTGACGCCGGCGCTGCGCCAGCAGTACCGCGACGTCTGGTCGCGGGGGCTCCGTGGTGCACTGAACTACTACCGCGCGTCGCCGCTGCGCCCGGCCACCGGCCCCGACGACCTGCTGCACACGCTGGTGCTGGACGATGCCGCCGTCACCGTGACCGTGCCGACCACGCTGCTGTGGGGCGATGGCGACGTGGCCTTGCTGCCAGGCTTGCTGGACGGGCTGGAACACTGGGTGCCGCAGCTGCGTGTGCAGCGCGTGCCTGGGGCCAGCCACTGGATCGTGCATGAGCAGCCCGGCCTCGTGGCCGACACCGTCCGCACCGCGCTGGGCTGACCCGGTCTCAGGCCGCCCGCGCCATGCGGCGCATCACCCGCTTGGCGGCGTCGCGCAGCAGCGAGCGTGGTTCCACCAGCGACAGCAGGTTCTCGCCGTGCATCGTCAGCAGCGCGCGGCGGCGGATGGCCCAGGTGGTTTCGCTGGCGCTGGCGCCGAACAGCCAGACCTCGCCGCGTTCGCCGGGCCACAGCAACTGGGCATGGGCCCAGTCGCCCTGGATGAACAGGCGCACCCACTCCGAGGGCCGGCGTTCGCGCAGCCAGGTCGCCGAGGCCGTGGCTTCGGGCTTGTGGTGGCTGCTGCCGTCGATCAGCGCCGCCGGCACCGTGTCCATGTGCTGCAGGTCCAGGGCGCCGTGCAGCGAGGACGACGGTGCCTGCGAGGTCACCAGCCTGTCTTCCAGCTGCTGCAGCGCCGCGATTTCGGGCGCCGTGGTGCGGCAGCGTTGTTCGAAGGCCTGCTGCTCGTGCTGGGCCAGGCGGTCGACGGCCCATTGGCACAGGCCGGCGTTCTGCTCGGGCTCGGCGACGACATGATCGATCAGGCCCTGGATGAAACGCATCGTGCGTTCGCGCAGCGGGTCGCCGGGCTCGGGCAGCACTTCACCGAGGTGGGCGATGCGGTCGACAAAACGCCAGGCCGGGTGGGTGTCGCGGTCCATGGTCTTGGGCTCGCGCAGCGCCAGGCGGATGAAGGGCGACTGCAGCCGCGACAGCAGGCGTTGCACGTCGGTGTCCAGCGTGTCGTCGGCGACGATGGCGTCGAAGATGCGGCTCAGCAGGTCGATCTGCTGGCGGTCTTCGTTGCTGGCGGCAGTGTCCACCATCTGGCGGCGGTGGTTCTCGCGCATCTGCACCTGCAGGCGCGGGTCGAAGCCGGTGGACAGCCGGTGCAGCGCATGGTCGATCTGGCGCAGCACCTCGTCGAGTGAACGCCGCACCTGTTCGGGCGGCGCATCGGCCACGGCCGCCGGCAGCGCTTCGCGGATGCGGCCGAGGTCGGGGCTGAAGCTGGCCTCCGGCGAACGCTTGTGGGCACCGCGCGAGCCCGAGGGCAGGATCAGCGTGCGGTGCGAGGCGGGTTCGATGCCCAGCGACTCCAGCCGCGACGAAGCGCCGGCAAAGGCCTTGCGCAGCACCTGGGCCAGCGCCATGCTGCCGTGGCGCATGAAGCTGAGGTGGTAACCCCGCGCCAGCGGCAGCGCCTGTGCCGCGGCCCACAGCGCACGGGCATGGGTTTCGGGGCGGAAGGGGTTGTGGTCGCGGGTGACGTCCATGTCGCCGACCAGGGCCGAGACGAAGGTCTGCAGTTCCCGCAACTCGTATTCGGCGACGCTGCGGATGGCTTCGATGGCGTGCGAGATCTGCACGTCCACCGACACTTCCTCTTCGTCCACCAAGGACAGCGACAGTGCTTTCTTCGGCGCCGCGGCGACGCCGGCCACACCACCACGGGCCAGGTCGGCAGCGACCTGGTCGCGCAGCGAGCGGATGTAGTAGTCGACGATGTGCTGGCGGTTGGCCAGCACACTTTGCAGCAGGTCGCTGGCCACCGCACGGTCGTGCGGCATCAGGCCGGGCAGGCTTTTGCGGATGTTGTCCATCACCGCCTCGGCGACCTGGTCGACGAGCAGCGGCGCACGCATCAACTCGTCGTCGACGAATCGCTGCAGCGCGGCGGTGGCGGTGGTGCGGACCATGGGCGCTGCGATTATCGAGCGCATCCAAACGGCCCCAAAAACGAAAAAAGCCTGCGTTTCCGCAGGCTCTTTGAGGCAGGACCCCGGCTGGATGAACCGCAGGCAAAGCCTGCCGGTTCCATCCAGCCGAGTTATTCGGGCGGCAAAGCCGTCCCGAATAACCTTACATGTCCATGCCGCCCATGCCACCCATGCCGCCCATGCCACCCGGCATGCCGCCGCCGGCCGCTTCTTCCTTCGGCGCTTCGGCAACCATGCACTCGGTCGTCAGCATCAGGCCGGCCACGGAGGCGGCGTTCTGCAGCGCGGTGCGCGTGACCTTGGTCGGGTCCAGAATGCCCATCTCGATCATGTCGCCGTAGGTGCCGTTGGCGGCGTTGTAGCCGTGGTTGCCCTTGCCAGCCAGCACGGCGTTGATCACCACGCTCGGCTCGTCGCCGGCGTTGGCGACGATCTCGCGCAGCGGCTGCTCGATCGCGCGCAGCACGATCTTGATGCCGGCTTCCTGGTCGTGGTTGTCGCCCTTGATGGCGCCAGCGCCCTGGCGTGCACGCAGCAGCGCCA
The DNA here is from genome assembly GCA_049274755.1 of Rubrivivax sp. Classification (GTDB taxonomy): domain Bacteria; phylum Pseudomonadota; class Gammaproteobacteria; order Burkholderiales; family Burkholderiaceae_C; genus Rubrivivax. Next base: position 2,840 of record JBASTF010000077.1, read on the forward strand.
CGCCGCCGCCGGCCACGATGCCTTCTTCGACCGCAGCACGCGTGGCGTGCAGGGCGTCTTCGACACGCGCCTTCTTTTCCTTCATCTCGACTTCGGTGGCAGCACCGACCTTGATGACGGCCACACCACCGGCCAGCTTGGCCACGCGCTCCTGCAGCTTCTCGCGGTCGTAGTCGCTGGTGGCTTCTTCGATCTGCACGCGGATCTGCTTGACACGCGCTTCGATGTCGGCGCCCTTGCCCAGGCCGTCGATCAGCGTGGTGTTTTCCTTGCCCACTTCGACGCGCTTGGCCTGGCCCAGGTCGGCCAGCGTGGCCTTCTCGAGCGTCAGGCCGACTTCTTCGGCGATGACCTTGCCGCCCGTCAGGATGGCGATGTCTTCCAGCATGGCCTTGCGGCGGTCGCCGAAGCCCGGGGCCTTGACGGCAACGACCTTCAGGATGCCGCGGATGGTGTTGACCACCAGCGTCGCCAGCGCTTCGCCTTCAACTTCCTCGGCGATGATCAGCAGCGGACGGCCGCTCTTGGCGACTTGCTCCAGCGTCGGCAGCAGGTCGCGGATGTTGCTGATCTTCTTGTCGTAGAGCAGGACAAAGGGGTTGTCCAGCACGGCGACTTGCTTGTCGGGGTTGTTGATGAAGTACGGCGACAGGTAGCCGCGGTCGAACTGCATGCCCTCGACGATGTCGAGCTCGTTGTCCAGGCTCTTGCCGTCTTCGACGGTGATGACGCCTTCCTTGCCGACCTTGTCCATCGCCTTGGCGATGATCTCGCCGATGCTGGCGTCGCTGTTGGCGGAGATCGAGCCGACCTGGCCGATTTCCTTGCTCGTGGTCGTCGGCTTCGAAGCCTTCTTCAGCTCTTCGACCAGGGCCGTGACGGCCTTGTCGATGCCGCGCTTCAGGTCCATCGGGTTCATGCCCGCGGCCACGTACTTCATGCCTTCGCGCACGATGGACTGCGCCAGCACGGTCGCGGTCGTGGTGCCGTCACCGGCCAGGTCGCTGGTCTTGGAAGCAACTTCCTTGACCATCTGCGCGCCCATGTTCTGGAGCTTGTCCTTGAGCTCGATCTCCTTGGCGACCGAAACACCGTCCTTCGTGACGGTGGGGGCGCCGAACGAACGCTCGAGCACCACGTTGCGGCCCTTGGGGCCCAGGGTCACCTTGACGGCGTTGGCGAGGATGTTCACGCCTTCGACCATGCGGGCGCGTGCGTCCGCGCCGAAGATCACGTCTTTTGCTGCCATGTGCTATCTCTCCGAATCTTGTGGGGGTAGGGCGGACTACTTTTGTCTTCGGCCGGGCCTGCGGCCCTTAACTTGGCTGTGCCAAGTTAGCCTGCGACGAAAGTAAATCGCCGTGGGCGATTTACTTTTCGACGACGGCGAAGAGGTCTTCTTCGCGCATCACCAGCAGTTCGTCGCCGTCGACCTTGACGGTCTGGCCGCTGTACTTGCCGAACAGCACACGGTCGCCGACCTTGATGTTCAGGGCGACGAAGTCACCCTTGTCGTTGCGCTTGCCGGGGCCGACGGCCAGCACTTCACCCTGGTCGGGCTTTTCGGCGGCGTTGTCGGGGATCACGATGCCAGAGGCGGTCTTGGTTTCGTTTTCCAGGCGCTTGACGATCACGCGATCGTGCAACGGGCGAAGCTTCATATCATCTCCTTGGGAGTCACGGTAGGCACAGTGAACGACGCCCGGGCAGGCCCGGGCGCGCATTGCAACAGTGGGTCGGGTGGCGGCGGCGCCGCCTCCCGACCGTTAGCACTCGCCACTGGTGAGTGCTAGCAGACGGATTATAGGGGTCGAAAACGAC
>JBASTF010000078.1:0-3433 GCA_049274755.1 Rubrivivax sp.
CGATGAACGCACGCGCCGCGCCGCCGTCGCCGACGCTGCCGTTGGCCGCGATGGGCGGGCTGCTGCTCATCACCCTGCTGGTGGTGGCCGCCGTGCGCTGGATCGGCCACGCGCCCGCCGACATCCCCAGCGACAGCCGCACCGTTGTGGCAACACGCGAGCTCCGGTTCGAAGACCGCGCCGACGGCGGCATCGACGTGGTCGATGCACGCCGCAACCTGCACATCGCCACCGTCGCACCGGGCAGCAACGGCTTCCTGCGCAGCGCGCTGCGCGGGCTGGTGCGCGAACGCAAGCGCCGCGGCATCGGCGACGAACTGCCGTTCACGATCACCGCGTTTGCCGGCGGCCGGCTGGCGCTGGCCGATCCCGGCACCGGCCGCAGCATCGCACTCGAATCGTTCGGCGCCACGAACGCCGGCGCCTTCGCAAGCCTGCTGGTTGCAGCCCCCGCAACGTCGAAGGAGTCTCCATGAGCACGACCCTGCTGCGCAGCGCCGACGACGCCAACACCGAAGCGCGCGCCAGTGCGCTGTTGAACCCACGCTTCTACACCACGGATTTCGCGGCGATGGACCGCATCGACGTCACGCCGCTGCGCACCGAGTGGGACGCGTTGCTGGCCGAGTTCGAGGGCGACAACAACCACGACCACTTCCAGCGCGACGCCGCGTTCGCTGCCGAACTCGCCGAACAGGAGCCGACCTGGTCGCCCGAACTGCGGCAGGAGTTCCTGGCCTTCCTCGTCAGCTCGCTGACCTCGGAGTTCTCGGGCTGCGTGCTCTACAACGAGATCGCCAAGCATGTGGACAACCCGGACATCAAGCGCCTGATGCGCTACATGGCGCGCGACGAGTCGCGCCACGCCGGCTTCCTGAACCAGTCGCTGAAGGACTTCGGCATGGGTGTGGACCTGGGCGGCCTCAAGCGCAGCAAGGCCTACACCTTCTTCAAGCCGAAGTACATCTTCTACGCGACCTACCTGTCGGAGAAGATCGGCTACGCGCGCTACATCACGATCTTCCGCCAGCTCGAATGCCACCCGGATCGCCGTTTCCACCCGATCTTTCGCTGGTTCGAACGCTGGTGCAACGACGAGTTCCGCCACGGCGAATCGTTTGCGCTGATCCTGCGTGCGAAGCCGCAACTGCTGACCGGCGTCAACAGACTCTGGATCCGCTTCTTCCTGCTCGCCGTCTACGCCACGATGTACGTGCGCGACCACCAGCGCCCGGCGCTGAACGCGGCTTTCGGGCTCGACGCGACCGACTACGACCAGACCGTCTTCAGGATCACGAACGAGATCTCGAAGCAGGTGTTCCCGTTCACGCTGGACATCGAACACCCGGTGTTCCGCGCCGGCATGGAGAAGCTGGCGACAACGGCGATGGCGCTGGAAAGCGCGAAGGCGCGCGGCGGTTGGCGCGGCCGCATCGGCGCGCTGCACCACGCACTGTCCGGCATGGTGACTTTGGTGCGGCTGTTCCTGCTGCCCGTGCAGCGGCACAAACTGCCGGCGCAGGTGCGTGTGGCGCCGGCCTGGTGAGATGCCCATGTGGCTCCACGCCGGCCCGGTGGCCTTCGTGCTTTTTGCCTGGTGGTTCAGCACCGGCGCGATCGCGTACGTCGCCGGCCGGCCGGAGCGCACGCACAAGTGGTCGATGGCCGCCGCCACGCTGGCCCTGGTGGCCGCGTTCTGGGTGCTGTACCGCCTGCGCGACGGCAGCGTGGAGGACACGACGGCAGCCTACGCGGCGTTCGGATCCGCGCTCGTGATCTGGGGCTGGCAGGAACTGGCCTTCCTGCTCGGCTACGTCACCGGCCCGCGCCGTCAGGCCTGCCCCGATGGCGCGCTCGGCTGGCGGCGTGCCGGCTATGCGTTTCAGGTCGTGCTGCATCACGAAGTGGCGCTGCTCGTGCTCGGCGCCGCGGTGCTGGCGCTGATGCCCGAGCGCGGCCCGCCGGTCGCGGCCTGGACCTTCGGTGCACTGTGGGCGATGCGGCAGAGCGCCAAGCTCAATGTCTTCTTCGGTGTGCGCAACCTGAACGAGCAGTTCCTGCCGCCGAAGATTGCCTATGTGCAGAGCTACTTCCGGCGGCGGCCGATGAACGCGCTGTTTCCGGCGTCGATGGCACTGGCCATTGCTGCAGCGGTGCTGTCGTGGCGCGCTGCAATGGCGGCCGACATCACGGCGCTGCAGCAGTCGGGTCTGGGGCTCGTCGCGACCTTGCTGACCCTGGGCGCCGCCGAGCATGGGCTGATGGTGCTGCCCTTGCCGAGCCATGGCCTGTGGCGCTGGTGGCTGGACGAGCGCCCATCGCCCTGACGCCGCGTGCCATCGCTGCCAACGCGGCGGCCCCACCGGCTGCGCCGCGCCTGCGCCCGTTCGTCAGCCCAGACCGCTTTCAACCAGGAAGTGCCTGCCCACGGGCGCTGCGCCGTCCGAAGGGGCGACTCACCGCCGCCATCAGTCCCAGGCTCGCCAGCACCAGCGCCAGACTGCCCGGCTCCGGCACTTCCGCCGCGGCGAAGGCGACGGCGCCGCTTGTGGTCATCCAGCCGTTGTCGGCGATGTAGCCGTTGAGGTCACCGAAACCGACCAGCGCCACGCCGGAAGCGGTCACGCCCAGGTCGGTGAACAGCCAGATGCCGGAGAAGGGTTGGCCGGCTGCCGTTGTGGCGGGGTTGTCGCTCCAGATTCTGAAGCCGAACGAGTTGCTGCCGACCTGGGTGATGCTGAAGTTGTCCAAGCTCATGTCCAAGCCCCCGATGCGCAGCCAGCCGCTGACGTCCTGCTCCTGGCCGAACGCGCTCTCGGGGTCGTTCTTGAAAGCATCGTCGAAGGTGAACGTGTACGAGACGGCGGTGCCGACCGGGAAGTCGCTTTGCACGTACTCGGGACGGCTCGCAAAGATGCCGCTGCCCAGGTACGCATAGCCGCTGACGGCGCCGCCAAAGCTGGCGGTGACCGGCGATGCGAGGACGGGCGACGCGGCAAAGCCGAGAAGGGCGAGCAGGAACAGAGGTCTCATCGGTGGCTCCAGGGGTGACGCGGCGGCATGCCGCGAACCGGGGCCACTCTAGGAAGCGCGCCGTTATCGACGCGTTACTCTGCGGCGTGCGGCGCCGGCCCCTCCCGGGTTCAGGGGGGGTACCCATCGCATGTGCCAAGCCTCGACGGCCATGCGCGACGGCGGCTTCAACGCTAACGAAGGAATAACGGCGCCCTCACTACAAATCGAGCCACCCTTGCGTTTGCCCGTCGGCCGCGGGGACTGAAGCAGCAGCCACAACGAGCAGCGATACTGCGCCGCGATGATCCACCCGCCTTCTGCGCACGCCCGTCTGCAGCTTGCCGGCCGGCCTGCCGTCTTGCTGGGCGGTGCAGGTGCACCGCAGCCTCTCGCCGAACGCGACGGCGCGCTGCTGGCG
>JBASTF010000079.1:0-5895 GCA_049274755.1 Rubrivivax sp.
GCGCCACCTTGTCGGCCGCCGAGCCCACGGCCTTGGCGCCGGCCTCGACACCACGTGCCGCCGCTGTGACGCCCTTCTTCACCGCATGCTCGACCTTGGTCGCCACGCTGGCGGCACCACTGGCTGCCGACTGCACGACCTCGGCGGCCGTCGCCTGCGCGGCCAGCGACACCAGCGCGAGGCTGGCTGCACAGACGGCACCGCGCAGCCATCGCTGCTGTTGTTGCTGGGTCTTCATCATGGGGGGTCATCATAGCCACGGCCTTTTGCAGGGGCGTTGCCGAACGTGAAGCATCGCAAGCGGATCAAACCGAAGGCTGCCAGCGCCGGGCCGCGGGCTGGGGCATGTCGTCGGCCGCCCGTGCACCGGGGCCGGCTTTTTCGACAGCGGCAAGCAAGGCCTGCTGCGGCTCCGACGACAGCGCCTGCACCGTGGCCTTTTCGGTTGCCGGGTTGACGCCGGCCGCGGTGACGCCGGGCACCTTCAGCAGCGCCTTCTCGACACGCGCCACGCAGGACGCGCAGGTCACGCCTTCGATCTGCAAGCCAGGGCGGGGGCGGACATTCGGGGTTCCTGTGGCGGGTTGCCGTCGTGCCGATGGCACGATCTTCAGGCCGCCCATCACGGGAGTGCAAGGCAGATGCAGAAAAAACAAACGGCGCCTTGCATTGCTGCAGGCGCCGCTCGCTGCCACCACCGGGTGGCTGCATGAGCAACCGGGTGTGTTGTGTGGCGTCCCCTAGGGGATTCGAACCCCTGTAATCACCGTGAAAGGGTGGTGTCCTAGGCCTCTAGACGAAGGGGACTGTGATCACTCTCTCCCGAACGGCGCTTGTGTGGTGGAGGTAAGCGGGATCGAACCGCTGACCTCTTGCATGCCATGCAAGCGCTCTCCCAGCTGAGCTATACCCCCGTGTGGTGCAGCAAACGCCGTTCAAGCGAGCCCATTAGTATAAACCAAGCCTCAGAGGTGCTGCAAGCGTCGCAGCACGACCTCGCGTGCAAACAAGGCCAGCACGGCGTCGATCGACGGTGTCTGTGCACGACCGCACACCAGCACACGCAGCGCCGGCGCGAGTTGCGGCATCTTCAGCTGGTGCGCAGCCAACACGGTTTTCATCGCCGCGGCGATGGCCGCCTTGTCCCAGGCCACCTCGGCCAGCGTGTCGCGCAGCGCACGCAGCGCCGGCTTCACCGCATCGACGACATGGGTCTGCAAGTCGCCGGCGCTGGGCACGACGGGCACAAACAGCATCTCGGTCCAGTCGGCGAGTTCGACGACAGTGCTGCAACGGTCCTTGAACAGCGCGGCGGCACGCACCAGCGTCTCGAGCTCGGCGACGTTCACTCCACGCGCAGCCAGTTGCTGCTGCAGCAGGCCGGCCAGGCGGCCGTCGTCGGCCTGCTTGATGTAGTGCGCGTTCACCCAGGCCAGCTTGGCCGGGTCCCATTGCGCCGGGCTCTTCGCCAGGTGGCTGCCGTCGAACCACTGCACCATCTCGTCCAGGCTGAAGAGTTCGGTATCGCCATGGCTCCAGCCCAGGCGCGCCAGGTAGTTCAGCATCGCCTCGGGCAGGTAACCACCGTCCTTGTAGGCGGTGACGCTGACGGCACCGCGGCGCTTGCTGAGCTTCAGCCCGTCGTCGCCGAGGATGATGGGGCAGTGGCCGAACTGCGGCAGCGGCGCGTTCAACGCGCGGAAGATGTTGATCTGCCACGGTGTGTTGTTGATGTGCTCGTCGCCGCGGAAGACATGGCTGATCCGCATGTCCCAGTCGTCGATGACGACGGCGAAGTTGTAGGTCGGCACACCGTCGGGGCGCAGGATGATGAGATCGTCGATCTCTTCGTTGCTGATGCTGATCGTGCCTTTGACGAGGTCGTCCCAGCTCACCGCACCGCTCTCGGGGTTGGCGAAGCGCACCACCGGCTTCACGTCTGCGGGCACCGGCGGCAGCTGCTTGCCCGGCGCCGGGCGCCAGCGGCCGTCGTAGTGCGTCTTTTCGCCGCGTGCACGCTGGGCTTCGCGCATCGCATCCAGTTCCTCGGGTGTGCAGTAGCAGCGGTAGGCGGTGCCGGCGGCGACCATCTGCTCGACCACGGCGTGGTAGCGCTCCAGGCGCTGCATCTGGTAGATCGGGCCTTCGTCGCAGCTCAGGCCCAGCCACTGCATTGCGTCGAGGATCTGCTGCACCGAGTCTTGCGTCGAACGGGCGACGTCGGTGTCTTCGATGCGCAGCACGAACTGGCCGCCGTGGTGGCGCGCATAAGCCCAGGAGTACAGCGCGGTGCGCGCCGTGCCCAGGTGCAGAAAACCCGTGGGCGACGGCGCGATGCGGGTGCGAACGGTGCTGAAAGTCGTCATGCGAGCGTGGCCAGGCCGTGGCTCAGGTCGGCCTTCAGGTCTTCGACATCGTCCAGCCCCACGGCCAGGCGCAGCAGACCCTGTGTGATGCCGGCCGCCTGGCGCTGCGCTTCGCTGAGCCGGCCATGCGAGGTGGTGGACGGGTGGGTGATCGTGGTCTTGGTGTCGCCGAGGTTGGCGGTGATCGAGCAGATCCGGGTCGCGTCGGCCACGGCCCAGGCGCCTTCGCGTTCACCCTTCACGGTGAACGACACCACGGCCCCCCCCACGCCCGACTGCTGCGCCATCGCCAGCGCGTGCTGCGGGTGCGAGGCCAGGCCCGGGTAGTAGACACGTTCGACGGCCGGCTGCGCCTCCAGCCAATGCGCCATCTGCAGCGCGCGCTCGCTCTGCGCCTTCAGGCGGATCGACAAGGTCTCCATGCCCTTCAGCACCACCCAAGCGTTGAACGGCGACAGCGTCATGCCGGCACTGCGCATCGTCGGCACGAACTTGGCGTTGATCAGTTCCTCGGGGCCACAGATCGCGCCGGCGATCACACGGCCCTGGCCGTCGAGGAACTTGGTGCCCGAGTGCATCACCAGGTCGGCGCCGAACTTCACCGGCTGCTGCAGCGCCGGGCTGCAGAAACAGTTGTCCACCAGCAGCAGCGCCCCCTTGGCGTGGGCGATCTCGGCCAGCGCCGCGATGTCGCAGACCTCGGTCAACGGGTTGTTCGGCGTTTCGGCGAACAGCAGCCTGGTGTTCGCGCGCATCGCATCGCGCCATTCGCCGGGGTCGGTCTGCGAGACGAAGCTCGTCTCGATGCCGAACTTCGCGAAGTCCTGGAACAGCTTGATCGTCGAGCCGAACACCCCTTGTGAACAGACCACGTGGTCGCCGGATTTCAGCAGCGACATCACGCTGATGAGGATGGCGGCCATGCCGCTGCTGGTGCCGATGCAGCCCGTCGTGCCTTCCAGCGCCGCCAGGCGGCGCTCCATCATCGTGACGGTGGGGTTGGAGAAGCGGCTGTAGACGAAGGCGTCTTCCTCGTTCGCGAAGCGGCGCGCGGCGGTGGCGGCGTCGGGGTGCGTGAACGAACTGGTGATGAACAGCGCCTCGGAGTTTTCGCCCCAGGGGGTGGGCGGCAGGCCTTCGCGCACGGCCAGCGTGTCCAGCCGCGCATCGGCCGGCAGGTCGGTCTTCGGGATCATGTGCGTTCCTCGGTCGCGCTCTGCAAGGCCAGGCGCGAACGGTTGTTGTTGCCGTCGCCGGCCTCGTCGTTCTGGTCGAACTGCAGCTTGCGCTGCGCCTCGAGCGTGGCGAAGTCGCTGTCGCTGACGTCGCCGGTGATGTAGCGGCCGTCGAAGCAGCTGGCCTCGAAGCTGTGGATCTTCGGGTTCAGCGCGCCGATGACACGCTTCATCGCGTCCACGTCCTGGTAGATCAGCGCGTCGGCGCCGATGAATTCGCGGATCTGCTCGATGCTGCGGTCGTGGGCGATCAGCTCTTCCTTCGTCGGCATGTCGATGCCGTAGACGTTGGGGTACCGCACTGGCGGCGCGGCGCTGGCCATGTAGACCTTGTTGGCCCCGGCCTCGCGCGCCATCTGCACGATCTCCTTGCTCGTCGTGCCGCGCACGATGCTGTCGTCGACCAGCAGCACGTTGCGGCCCTTGAACTCCACACCGATGGCGTTCAGCTTCTGGCGCACGCTTTTCTTGCGCACCGCCTGGCCAGGCATGATGAAGGTGCGGCCGACATAGCGGTTCTTCACGAAGCCTTCGCGGTAGGGCTTGCCGATCTTGTGCGCCAGCTGCATCGCACTCGGCCGGCTGCTTTCGGGGATGGGAATGACAACGTCGATCTCGCTGGGCGGCATCGTCGAGATCAGGCGCTGCGCCAGCGTTTCGCCGAGGTTCAGCCGCGCCTGGTAGACCGAGATGCCGTCCATCACCGAATCGGGCCGCGCCAGGTAGACGTATTCGAAGATGCAGGGGTTCAGCGTCGGGTGCGCAGCGCACTGGTGCGTGTGCACCTGGCCTTGTTCGTCGATGAACACGGCTTCGCCGGGCGCGATGTCGCGCTGCACCTTGAAGCCGCTGCCTTCGATGGCCACACTTTCACTGGCCAGCATGACCTCGCCGTCCGGGCCCGTGCCCATGCTCAGCGGGCGGATGCCGTAGGGGTCGCGGAAGGCCAGCAGGCCGTAACCGGCGATCAGCGCGACGACGGCATACGAACCCTTGATGCGCCGGTGCACGGCGCCGACGGCGCGGAACACTTCGGCCGGTGTCAGCGGCAGGTTGCGCGCCGCGTTTTCCAGCTCGTGCGCCAGCACGTTGATCAGCACCTCGGTGTCGCTCTCGGTGTTGATGTGGCGGCGGTCGATGGCAAACAGCTCGGCCTTCAGTGCATGGGCGTTGGTCAGGTTGCCGTTGTGCACGAGCACGATGCCAAACGGCGCGTTGACGTAGAAGGGCTGCGCCTCTTCTTCGCTGTAGGCATTGCCGGCCGTCGGATAGCGCACCTGGCCCAGGCCCACGTTGCCCGGCAGCGCACGCATGTTGCGGGTGCGGAAGACGTCGCGCACCATGCCGCGCGCCTTGTGCATGAAGCACTTCGTGCCCTGCATCGTGACGATGCCGGACGCGTCCTGCCCACGGTGCTGCAGCAGCAGCAGCGCGTCGTAGATCAGCTGGTTGACGGGGGTTCGGGCGATGACGCCAACGATGCCGCACATGGTGATTTCTGTCCTTTCAGGCCGGCAGCAGCTTGGCCACTTGCGCCGGCAGCACGGGCTTCAGGCCCTGCATCGTGGTATTGAGCCACATCGCGCCGCGCGACGCGCGCCAATCCGGCGATCGCCCCGCCGGCGTCAGCGCGACGACGGTGGCCACGGCCAGCAGCAGCACCACACCGCGCAGCAGCCCGAAGCCGGCACCGAGTGCACGGTCGGGCAGGGTCAGCGGCGTGGCATGGATCAGCAGGCGCACCAGGCGCGACAACAGGCTCCAGATGAGGAGCGCAACGACAAAACACAAGACGAAGGCCGCGGCATGGTTCAGCGCCCCGCCCGGTGTGCCCACCGGCAGGTGCGGGCCGAGATCGGCGGCGAACCACTGCGCAGCGAACCAGGCGACGATCCAGCCGGCCAGCGACATCACCTCGAAGACGAAGCCACGCACCAGGCCGACGATCACCGACACGGCCAGCACCGCCAGCAGCGCCCAGTCGATCCAGCCCAGCGACGCCATGCCCTGCCCCGCCTCACAGCGTGAGGATGGCCACCGGCAGCCCGGCCGCCTTCAGCCTGGCGCCGGCGCCGTCGGCTTCCTCGCGGGTGGCGAAGGGGCCGACGCGCACACGTGTGCGTTTGCCGGCGTCGGTTTCGACGACCTGGGTGTAGGTCTTCAGGCCCAGCTTCTCGACCTTCTGCCGCGCCTCGCGCAAGGCCGTGGCGTCGGTGTAGGCCCCGACCTGCACGACAAAACGGCCTTCCTTGGCGGCAGCCGCCGCTGCGGCGGGTTTGTCGTCGAGCAAGGCC
>JBASTF010000080.1:0-3051 GCA_049274755.1 Rubrivivax sp.
GGCCAGCAGCGCCCGCTGCAGCCGGGCGCGCAGCGCCAGCACCTCGGGGTCGCCGGTCGGGCCTTCCCAGCCGCAGTTCCAGCTGAGGTTGTGGCCATGGCCGTCGCGGTTGTTTTCGCCATTGGCCTCGTTGTGCCGCATGTCGTAGCTGACCAGGTCGGCCAGCGAAAAGCCGTCGTGCGAGACCACGTAGTTCACCGACTCGGCCGGCGGCCGGCGCCGCGGCTGGAAGATGTCGGACGAACCGGCCAGGCGCAGCGCGAACTCGCCGCGGGTGCCGTCGCCGCCCAGCCAGAAGGCGCGTGTCGTGTCGCGGAACCTGTCGTTCCACTCCAGCCAGCCGCTGGGAAAACCGCCGAGCTGGTAGCCGCCCGGGCCGATGTCCCAGGGTTCGGCGATCAGCTTCACGCCGGCCAGCGCCGGGTCTTGCGCCAGCGCCTGGAAAAAGGCGTGACGGCGGTCGAAGCCAGCGTCGCCGCGGCCCAGCACCGGCGCCAGGTCGAAGCGGAAGCCGTCGACATGCATCTGCTCGACCCAGTAGCGCAGGCTGTCCAGCACCATCTGCAGCACACGCGGGTGGCGCAGATCCAGCGCGTTGCCGGTGCCGGTGATGTTGTCGTCGCGCCGCGGCTGTTCGCCGATCAGCCGGTACCAGCTGCTGTTGTCCAGGCCGCGCCAGGCCACCGAGGGGCCGTCCTGGCCGGTTTCTGCTGTGTGGTTGTAGACGACATCCAGCAGCACCTCGATGCCGGCCGCATGCAGGCGCTGCACCATGCGCCGGAACTCGTCGCGTGGTGTGGCGGTGGCGGCGTACCGGGGTTCGGGGCAGAAGAAGCCCAGCGTGTTGTAGCCCCAGTAGTTCACCAGGCCCATCTGCACCAGGCGCTGTTCGTCCAGGTGCTGCTGCACCGGCAGCAGGCAGACGGCGCTGACGCCCAGGCGCTGCAAATGGGCGATGGCGGCGTCGCTGGCCAGGCCGGCATAACTGCCGCGTTCATGCGCGGGCACACCGGGCAGGCGCTGCGTGAAACCGCGCACATGCACTTCGTAGATCAGGCTGTCGGCCAGCGGCGTCAGCAACCGGCGGTCGCCCTGCCAGTCGAAGCTGTCGTGCACGACACGGCCCTTCAGCGCGGCACGGCCGTTGTCCAGCAGGTCCATGTGCTGCGGGTGTTCGCGGTCGGCCGCGAAGTGCGCGGCGTTCCAGTCGAAGCCGCCGGGTGGCGCGACGATCTCGCGCGCCCAGGGGTCGAGCAGCAGCTTGTTCGGGTTGAAGCGGTGGCCACGTTCGGGCCGCCACGGGCCGTGGGCGCGCAGGCCGTAGACCAGCCACGGCTGCGCGTCGGGCAGGTAGCCGTGCCAGACATCGCCGCTGCGCGCCGGCAGCAGGGCGCGCGCGGTTTCGTGCAGGCCGGTGCTGTCGTACAGGCAGAGTTCGACGGCCGTGGCGTTGGCCGAAAACACCGCGACGTTGATGCCGTGCCCGTCCCAGTGCGCGCCCATGGGCCAGGCATGGCCGGCCTGCAGCAGCATGGTGTTCAGGCGGTCCATGCCAGGAACACGGTGGCCAGCGGCGGCAGCGTGACCTGGATGCTCTGTGCCTGCCCCTGCCAGGGCAGCGGCTCGCTGTGCGCCACGCCCAGCGGCGTGCCGACGTTGCTGCCGCCGTAGTAGACCGAGTCGGTGTTCAGGCATTCGCGCCAGCTGCCGGGCCGCGGCACACCGATGCGCAGGCCGTGGTGCACCGTGGGCGTGAAGTTGCACAGCACCAGCATCTGCTCGCCGCCGCTGCCATGGCGCGCGAAGGCCAGCAGGCTGCGTTCGGCGTCGGCATGTTCGATCCAGCCGAAGCCGGCGGCGTCGAAGTCCTGCGTGTGCAGCGCCGGGCTGCTGCGGTACAGCCGGTTCAGGTCGCGCAGCAGTTGCTGCAGGCCGGTGTGTTCGGGGCGTTCCAGCAGGTGCCAGTCCAGGCTGGCGTCGTGGTTCCATTCCCGTTCCTGGCCGAACTCACCGCCCATGAACAGCAGCTTCTTGCCCGGGTGGCCCCACATGAAGCCGTAGTAGGCGCGCAGGTTGGCAAACCGCTGCCAGCGGTCACCCGGCATCTTGGCCAGCAGCGAGCCCTTGCCGTGAACGACCTCGTCGTGCGACAGCGGCAGCACGAAGTGTTCGTTGAACGCGTAGACCAGGCCGAACGTCATCTCGCCGTGGTGGAAGCGGCGGTGCACGGGGTCGCGGCGCATGTACTGCAGCGTGTCGTGCATCCAGCCCATGTTCCACTTGTAGTGGAAGCCCAGGCCGCCGGCGAAGGTGGGCCGGCTGACGGCGGGGAAGGCCGTGGACTCCTCGGCCAGCGTCACCGCCTGCGGACGTTCGCCGCCGACGACCTCGTTCATGCGCTTCAGGAAGGCGATGGCCTCCAGGTTCTCGCGGCCGCCATGCACGTTGGGAATCCAGGCACCGGGCTGGCGGCTGTAGTCGCGGTACAGCATCGAGGCGACGGCGTCGACACGCAGGCCGTCGACATCGAAGCGCTCCAGCCAGTACAGCGCATTGCCGACCAGGAAGTTGCGCACCTCGGTGCGGCCGAAGTTGTAGATCAGCGTGTTCCAGTCCTGGTGGAAACCTTCGCGCGGGTCGGCGTATTCGTAAAGCGCCGTGCCGTCGAAACGCGCCAGCCCCCAGTCGTCGGACGGGAAGTGCGCCGGCACCCAGTCCAGCAGCACGCCCAGGCCGGTGGCATGGGCGCGGTCGACGAAACGGCGGAAGCCGGCGGCATCACCAAAGCGGGCCGTTGGCGCATAGGGTCCCAGCGTCTGGTAACCCCAGCTGCCGTCGAACGGGTGTTCGCCCACCGGCAGCAGTTCCAGGTGCGTGAAGCCCATGTCGCTGGCATAGGGCAGCAGCGTGTCGGCAAGCTCGTCCCAGTTCAGCCAGCGGTTGCCGTCTTCGGGCTTGCGCCGCCAGCTGCCCAGGTGGACTTCGTAGATGCTCACCGGCGCCTGCAGTGCATTGGCCGCCTGGCGCGCCGGCGACGGCGGCGCCAGCGGC
>JBASTF010000081.1:0-6939 GCA_049274755.1 Rubrivivax sp.
ACCTGCGCGACCGCGTCGCGCTGACCACCGCCGAACGTGAGGCGGCGAAACTCGCTCGCACATGAGCACGCCGGGCCGCTCCCAAGTGCGAATCCCGGAGCACGGCGTGCGGAGGGTCGTCCAGTGAATGCCCTGCTGCAGCCGGCGACCACGCTGCGCACGATGCGCGCCAGCGATCTCGACGCGGTGCTGGCCATCGAAGCCGGCGCCTACAGCTTCCCGTGGACCCGCGGCAACTTCATCGACTCGCTGGCGGCCGGCTACCACGCCGAGCTGCTGCAGACGGCCGACGGCGGCACCGTCGGCTATGTCGTCGCCATGCCGGGTGTGAACGAACTGCACCTGCTGAACATCACCGTCGCACCGGCCTGGCAGGGCCGCGGCCTGGCGCAGCAGATGCTGGACGCCTTGCAGGCGCATGGCCGCAGCCACGCGATGGCCACGCTGTGGCTGGAAGTGCGGCAGAGCAACGAGCGGGCGCTGGCGCTGTACCGCCGCCGCGGTTTTGCCGAGGTCGGCCGCCGCCGCGGCTACTACCCGGCGGCCCATGGCCGGCGCGAAGATGCCATCGTGATGAAACTCGCGCTGCTGCCGGAGGACGGCGATGGCCTGGTCTGAACGCCAGGCCGGCATGCTGCAGGCCATGGGCTTGCGGCTGTGGCAGCCGCCGGCCGAACTGCCGCAGGCCAGGCCTGCGCCCACGGAGGCGCCGGAACCCGTGGCCGAAACCGCGCCGGTGCCGACGATGCCGCCAGCCACGCGCCAGCGCGCCGAACCCTCGGCCGTGACCACGCTCGACTGGCAGCCGCTGCGCGAGGCCGTGGCCGCCTGCCGGGCCTGCAGCCTGTGCGACAGCCGCACGCAGACGGTGTTCGGCGTCGGCCACCCGCAGGCGCGCTGGATGGTCGTCGGCGAAGCGCCCGGCGAGCAGGAAGACCTGCAGGGCGAACCGTTTGTCGGCGCTTCCGGCCAGCTGCTGGACGCGATGCTGCGTGCGCTGTCGCTGAGCCGCGCTGCCGACGGCGACCCGGCGCAGCGGGTCTACATCGCCAACACGCTGAAGTGCCGGCCGCCGCGCAACCGCAACCCGGCGCCCGAGGAAATGCTGAAGTGCGAGCCCTTCCTGGTGCGCCAGATCGCGCTGGTGCAGCCGCGCATCATCCTGGCGATGGGACGTTTCGCCGTGCAAGCGCTCTTGCGCAGCAGCGAACCAATCGGCAAGCTGCGGGGGCGCGTGCACCGCTACCAGGGCGTGCCGCTGGTCGTGACCTACCACCCGGCCTATCTGTTGCGCAGCCTGCCGGACAAGGCGCGAGCCTGGGAAGACCTGTGTCTGGCGGCCAGCATTGCCGAGGCGGATCGATAACGCAGCAGTCATGAACGTCCACCACCCGGCCGAAGAGATCGTCGCGCTGCGCGCCGAGGTGGCGCAGTTCCGGTTGATGGCCAACAACGTGCCGGTGGCCATCGCCTACTACGAACGTGCGGACTTCACCTGCCGCTTCGCGAACCGCGGTTATGCCGCGATGTTCGGCCGCGACGAGCAGTCCATCCTCGGCCTGACCTTCGCCCAGGTCATCGGCGACGAAGCGGCGCGTTTCATCCAGCCCCAGGTCGATGCCGTGCTGCTGACCAAGCGCAGCGCCGTCTACGAACGCCAGCTGCCGGAAGCCGACGGCAGTTCGCGGTTCATCGAGGTCAACCTGGTGCCGCATCTGGACGAACGCGGCGACGCCGTCGGCGCGTTTGTGCTCATCGCCGACATCACGCGCCACCGCCGCGCCGAGCTGGCGCTGCGCGACAGCGAAGACCGGCTCGCCAAGTTCATGCATGCCAGCGCCGAAGGCATCGTGTTCCACAAGGACGGGCTGATCACCGACGCCAACCCGCCGCTGCTGGCCCTGGTGGGCCACACGCTGGACAGCATGCGCGGCCAGCCGGCGCTGGACTTCGTGGCGCCCGACCAGCGCGACCGTGTCGGCGCCGTGATGGCCGCTGGCGCCGAGGTGACCTACGAAACCGCCGCGCAGCACCGCGACGGCACGCGGCTGCCGGTGGAGTTCATCGTGCGCACGATGCAGCACCAGGGCGAGCGCCTGCGCATGACCATCGTGCGCGACCTGCGCGACCGCATCGAGGCGCGTTCGCGCATCCACTACCTGGCGCACCACGACGCGCTCACCGGCCTGCCCAACCGCACGGCCTTCATGGAGCAGGTCGAGGCGCTGCTGCCGGCCGCGCGCAGCGCCGGCACACGGCTGGTGCTGATGTTCATCGACCTCGACCACTTCAAGCGTGTCAACGACTCGCTGGGCCACCTGGTCGGCGACACGCTGCTGCAGACGGTGGCGCAGCGCCTCACCGGCGGCCTGCGCGGCGGCGACCTGGTGTCGCGCTTCGGCGGCGACGAGTTCCTCGTGATGCTGGCGCCCGGTACGCCGCTGGCGGCGGCGCAGGACGTGGCCGACAAGCTGCTGGCCACCATCGGTGCGCCGATGGAGGTGGAAGGCGAGTCGATCTCGGTGACACCGTCGATCGGCATCGCGGTGTTCCCGCGCGACGGCGAGACCTCGGGCGAGCTGATCAAACACGCCGACACGGCGATGTACCAGGCCAAGGCCAAGGGCCGCGCCGCCTGGGCCTATTTCGAACCGGCGATGGCCGAGGCCGCCTACACCGAGCTGGCGCTGGAAAGCCAGCTCGCCCAGGCCATCCGCGACCAGGCCTTTGTGCTGCACTACCAGCCGCAGCTCTCGCTGCGCGATGGCAGCGTCGTCGGCTTCGAGGCGCTGATCCGCTGGGCCCATCCCGACCTCGGCCTGCTCGAGCCGGATGCCTTCATCCCGGTGGCCGAATCGCGCCGGCTGATGCTGCCCATCGGCGACTGGGTGCTGCGCCAGGCGCTGCGCCAGGCGGCCGACTGGCGCCAGGCCGGCATCATCGAGGTGCCGGTGGCGGTGAACCTGTCCAGCCTGCAGTTCCAGGCCGCCGACTTCGTCGACCTCGTCGAGCGCCGGCTGGCCGAAGCCGGCGTGCCGGGCACGGCGCTGGAGCTGGAGTTCACCGAGCGCATGCTGATGGACGACCTGCACAGCGTGCACCAGGCGCTGCAGCGCCTGCGTGGCCTGGGTGTCTGCATCGCCGTCGACGACTTCGGCACCGGCTACACCTCGCTGGCGCGGCTGAAGAACCTGCCGGTGGACCGGCTGAAGATCGACCGCTCGTTTGTGCACGACCTGCCGGACGACCGCGGTTCGGCGGCCATTGCCAGCGCCATCATCCAGATGGCACACAGCCTGGGCCTGGGCACGGTGGCCGAGGGCGTGGAAACCGAGGCCCAGCGCGACTGGCTGCGTGAACGCGGCTGCGACGAGGAGCAGGGTTTCCTGGCGGCGCGGCCGATGCCGGCCGAGGCGCTGGAGATCTGGCTGGCGGCACGCCGCGGCTGAGGCCGGCGCTGACGATCAAGCTTTCAGCGCAGCCGCCACCTCGGCCAGCAGTTCTTCGGCCGGCAGCGGGCGCTGCAGGAAACGCCGTGCACCCAGCGCCAGCGCCTTGTCGCGTGTGCTGTTGTCCCAGTGGGAGCTGGTGATGAAGAGGAAGGGAATGCCGGCCAGCGCCGGCTGCTGCAGCACGCGGCAGATGAACTCGAAGCCGTCGGCCTGCGGCATGCCGACGTCGGTGATGATGAGCTGCGGCGGTTCCTGCAGCGCGGTGGCGATGGCTTCGTCGGCGCTGCTCGTCGTCAGCACGCGGTAACCCATCGGTTCCAGCGCGCTGCGCTTCAGCGCCAGGTTCACCGGCTCGTCGTCCAGCACCAGCACCAGCGGGCCGGCCGGCGCCGGGCGCTCCGGCACCGGCGTCGTGGCGTGGCTGCTGGGTGTGTTGCCGAGTGCCGGTTCGCTGCCGGGCCGCAGATGGCTTTCCATCCAGGGCACGAAGCGCAGCGTGTCGATGGGCTTGGCGGCGTAGTCGTCGAAGCCGGCGGCCATGAAGCGGTCGCGGTCGCCGGCCATCGCGCTGCTGGTCACCGCCAGCAGCGGCAGCCCGGCCAGTGTGGTGTCGGCCCGCACGGCGATGGCAAAGGCCACGCCGTCCATGCGGGGCATCTCGATGTCGCAGATGACGACGTCGGGCAGCATGCTGCGCGCCATCTCCAGCCCTTGTTCGCCGTCGGCCGCGGCCAGCACCTCGTGGCCGAAGGCCGACAGCAGGTACTGCATCAGCGCCAGGTTGATGCTGTTGTCTTCGACGACCAGCACACGTGCCATCGTGGTCAGCCTTCCGCCAGGTGCAGCGTGAAGCGGCTGCCGACGCCGGGCACACTCTGCACGCTGATGTGCCCGCCCATCAGTTCGGCCAGCCTGGCGCTCAGGTGCAGGCCCAGGCCCGTGCCCTCGGGCCGGCGCCGCGGATCGCCGACCTGGGTGAAGGACTTGAACAGCAGCGCCTGCTCGGCCTCGGCGATGCCGACGCCGGTGTCGACGACGTCGATGCTGACGCCGCCGTCATCGGCCGCGGGCTGCAGTTCCAGCAGCACACTGCCCGAGCTGGTGAACTTGATCGCGTTGTTGGCCAGGTTCAGCAGCACCTGGCTCAGCGCACGGCGATCAAGCTGGCGCAGCACCGGCTGTTCGGGGCGCTGCAGCGTCAGGCCCAGGCCCTTCTTGTCGGCCAGCGGCTGCAGCGTGGCGTGGATCTCGCCCAGCAGGCTGCCGATGTCGACGGGCTCGGGCGACAGCGGGAAGGCGCCGGACTGGATCTTGGCCAGGTCCAGCAAGTCGTTGATCAGCGACAGCAGGTGTTCGCCGCTGTGTTTGACGATGCTGAGCTGGCGTTCCTGCTCGGCGTTCAGCGAGCCCGGCAGCTTCATCAGCAGGATGCCCGAGAAGCCGAGGATGGCATTCAGCGGCGTGCGCAACTCGTGGCTCATCGAGGCCAGGAAACGGTCCTTGGCCTGGTGGGCTTCCTGCAGCGCGGCGTTTTTCTCCTGCAGTTCCCGCTCCACCGCCTTCTGCTGGCTGATGTCGCGGATGGCGCTGACGACGAAGCGGCCTTCGCCCGACCCCAGCGGGCTGAGGCTGATCTCCACCGGGAACTCGCTGCCGTCGGCGCGCTGGCCGAAGAGTTCCAGCCCCGCGCCCATGCGCCGCACCTGGGGCTTGTGCTGGTAGCGCAGACGGTGGCCGACATGGGCGGCGCCGTAGCGCTGCGGCAGCAGCGACTCGATGGGCCGGCCGATCATCTCGGCGCGCGGCACGCCGAACATCGTTTCCGACTGGCTGTTGAACAGCACGATGCGGCCGATCTCGTTGGCGATGACGATGGCGTCGGGCACCCATTCCAGCAGGTCGCGGTAGCGGTCTTCCAGCCAGCCTGCGTCGCGCTCCACCGTCAGCGCCGTGACGTCGCGGGTGCTGATCAGCCAGCCGCGCAGCCGCCCGTCGGCGGCATGCAGTGCACGTGTCGAACAATCGGCGTAGAGCAGGGCACCGTCGTGGCGGCAGCGCAGCGTCGCGCGCTGGTGCAGCACCTCGCCGTTCGACGCGGCCGCACGCTGGCGCTCGTCGTCGTCGCGCCGGTCTTCGGGCACCACCAGTTCGCTGTAGCGCCGGCCCAGGGCCTCGGCCTCGGCATGGCCGAAGATGCTGGTGGCGCCGGGGCTCCAGAACTGCACCCGCTGGTCGGCGGAGCACAGCACCAGCGCATCCGGGGACTGGTCGATGACCAGCCGCTGCAAGTCCGGGCCTTGGGTGGCCAGCATCGAACACTCTCCCTGAGCGGCAGGCCGCTTCCTGGTCTGGACTGTAGGCTGCCGCAGGGCCGGCTGCCAAGCGCTGTCAGCCCTTTTTTGCCGTGTTCTTCTTCGGGCGTTGCCAAGCCGGCAACGAGGCCTGGCGGGCACGCGCCACGGTCAGGGTGCCGGCGGGCGCGTCCTTGGCGATGGTCGAACCGCCACCGATGGTGGCGCCGTCGCCGAGCGTGACCGGCGCGACCAGAACGCAGTTCGAGCCCACGTGCACGTCGTTGCCGATGACGGTGCGGTGTTTGTTCGCGCCGTCGTAGTTGGCGGTGATGCTGCCGGCGCCGTAGTTCACACGTTCGCCGACCGTGGCATCGCCCAGGTAGGCCAGGTGGTTGGCCTTGGCGCCGCGTGCCAGCGTGGAGTTCTTCACCTCGACGAAGTTGCCGATGTGCACCTCGGCACCGAGCTCGGCACCGGGGCGCAGCCGGGCATAGGGGCCGACCAGGGCGCCGGCGCCCACCGTCGCGCCTTCGATGTGCGTGAACGGGTGGATGACGGCACCGGCTTCGATACGGGCTTCGCGGATGACGCAGTTCGCGCCGATGTGCACACCGTCGCCGAGCACGACATCGCCTTCGAAGACGCAGTTGACGTCGATCTCGACGTCGCTGCCGCAGTGCAGCGCGCCGCGCTGGTCGAAGCGTGCCGGGTCGGCCAGGCGCACGCCGGCTTCCAGCAGTGTTTCGGCCTGGCGGCGCTGCAGCCGGCGCTCCAGGTCGGCCAGCTGCAGCGGGCTGTTGACGCCCAGCACCTCTGTCTCGTCGGCCACCGAACTGGCCACCACCGGCACACCGTCGGCCACCGCCATCGCGACGATGTCGGTGAGGTAGAACTCCTGCTGGACGTTGTCGTTGTTCAGCGCCATCACCCAGCGCGCCAGCAGCGCCGTCGGCGCGGCCATCATGCCGGTGTAGACCTCGCGGATCTGCCGCTGTGCCGGCGTGGCGTCCTTGTGCTCGACGATGCCCAGCACAGCACCGTCGGCGTTGCGCAGGATGCGGCCGTAGCCGCTGGCGTCGGCCAGTGCGATGGTCAGCAGCGCCAGCTTCTCGCCGCCGCAGGCTGCGGCCAGCGCCGCCGCCGTCTGCGGGCGGATCAATGGCACGTCGCCGTTGAGGATCAGCGTCGTCGGC
>JBASTF010000082.1:0-2957 GCA_049274755.1 Rubrivivax sp.
GGCGCTGCAGGGCTGGCTGGCGGTGCGGCCTGCCATCGCCGATGCCGGCGAGGCAGCGCTCTTCGTCAGCCGCCGCGGCACGCGGCTCACACCCAGCCAGGTGCGCCAGCGCCTGAAGACACAGGCCTTGCAGGCCGGGTTGCCAACCCATGTGCACCCGCACATGCTGCGCCACAGCTATGCCAGCCATTTGCTGCAAAGCAGCGGCGACCTGCGGGCCGTGCAGGAGTTGCTGGGCCATGCCAGCATCAGCACGACCCAGGTCTACACGAAGCTGGACTACCAGCACCTGGCCAAGGTCTACGACGCCGCGCACCCGCGGGCGCGGCGCAAGTCCTCAGGCTGAGGCCGTGAAGGCGCGCGGCTCGGGCGGCGGGTCGGGCTGCTGCAGCGTGCGCTGCCACCAGCCCACGTCGTGCCAGCGGCCCAGCTTGTGGCCGGCGTTGTGGAACACACCGACGCGGCTGAAGCCCATGGCCTCGTGCAGGCCCACGCTGCCGGCATTGGGCAGCGTGATGCCGGCATAGGCCTGGCAGTAGCCCAGGTCCTGCAACTGCTGCAGCAGTGCGGCGTACAGGCGGCGGCCGACACCGTCGCGCCGGCAGCCGGCATGCACGTAGACCGTCACCGTCACCGACCAGCGGTAGGCTGCACGTTCGGCATAGGGGCCGGCGTAGACATAACCGCAGACTTGGCCGGCACCGTCCAGCCCCACCAGCCAGGGAAAACGCCGCAGCGTCTGTGCGATGCGGCTGCGCATCGTGTCGACGCTGGGTGCTTCGGTCTCGAAGGACACCGGCGTGTCGCGCACCACCGGCGCGTAGATGGCCAGGATGGCGGCAGCGTCGTCGGGGGTGGCGGTGCGGATCTGCATCGCGGCATTGTGCGGTGCGGCGCTGAGACAATCCAGGCATGAAAGCCATCCGCCTGCACGAGGGCAAGGAACGTTCGCTGCTGCGCCGCCACCCCTGGGTGTTTGCCGGCAGCATCGCGCGCGGCAAGGCCGATGCCGGCGAGACCGTGCGTGTTGAAGCCCACGACGGTCGTTTCCTGGCCTGGGGTGCCTACAGCCCGGCGTCGCAGATCCGCGTGCGTGCCTGGAGCTTCGACGAGGCCGAGCGCATCGACGCCGCGTTTTTCCAGCGCCGCATCGCACGTGCGCTGGCGCTGCGTGCACGTCTGCCGATCGCCAGCGACGGTGTGCGCCTGCTGCATGGCGAAGCCGATGGCCTGCCGGGCCTGGTGGTGGACCGCTACGGCGACCTGCTCAGCGCGCAGTTCCTGTCTGCCGGCAGCGAACGCTGGAAAGCCGTCATCGCCGACCAGCTGATGGCGGCCACCGGCGCCCGTGCGCTGTACGAGCGCTCGGATGCCAGCGTGCGTGGCCTCGAAGGGCTGGAGCCGGTGGCCGGCTGGCTGCGTGGCGAAGGCCCCAGCGAGACGACGATCCAGGAGCACGGCTGGCGGCTGACGCTGGACGTGGCCAGCGGCCACAAGACCGGCTTTTATCTGGACCAGCGCGACAACCGCGCGCGCCTGGCCGAGCTGGTGCGCCAGTTCGGGCTGCAATCGGTGCTGAACTGTTATTGCTACACCGGCGGCTTCAGCGTCGCCGCGCTGGCCGGCGGCGCGCAGCAGGTGACGGGTGTGGACTCCTCGGGTCCGGCGCTGGAACGGGTGCAGGCCCATGTGGCGCTGAACGGCCATGAGGTGGCACGCAGCGAGGTCGTCGAAGCCGACGTGAACCGCTACCTGCGCGACAGCCTGCAGGCGGGCCGGCGCTTCGACGCCATCGTGCTGGACCCGCCGAAGTTCGCGCCGACGGCGGCCCATGCCGAACGCGCCGCACGCGCCTACAAGGACATCAACCGCCTGGCCTTCATGCTGCTGCCGCCGGGTGGCCTGCTGCTGAGCTTCAGCTGCAGCGGCGGCATCGGGCCCGAGCTGTTCCACAAGATCGTCGCCGGTGCGGCCATCGACGCTGGCGTCGACGCCGCCATCGTGCAGCGCCTAGAGGGTGCACCGGACCACCCGACGACGATGCTGTTCCCCGAGGGTGAGTACCTCAAGGGCCTGGTGCTGCTGAAGCAGGCCTGAGGCCGGGCAGCGGCTGCCGCGGCTCGAACTTCGCGCGTTTGACGCTGAAGAAGGCCTTCACGTTGCGCACGTTGGCGTCCTGCGTGAACAGGCGCTGCGCCAGCGCGTGGTAGCCCGGCATGTCGGCGGCATGCACAACGAGGATGAAGTCCGGCCCCGGCGAGACGCGGTAACACTGCTGCACGGCGGCATCGGCCTGCACACGCTGTTCGAAGCTGTCCAGGTGTTCGGCGCCCTGGCGGTCCAGCGTGATCTCGACCAGGGCCGTCAGTCCCTGGCCCAGCTTGTCGGGCGACAACAGCGCGACGCGGCGCTCGACGATACCGGCGTCGACAAGCCGCTTCACGCGGCGCAGCGCCGTGGCCGGCGAGGTGTGGGCCCGTGCAGCCAGCTCCTGGTTGGACCAGGAGGCGTCGGTCTGCAGCAGGTCGAGCAGGCGGAGATCGGTGGCGTCCAGGTCCATGGGGACGAATTATTGCGAGAACAACGGATATTTGAATGATTCAGCCGGTACTATTTATCGATTGATGCAATTGGTCATCATCGGTTCAATTTCGGCCAAAAATTCCATCGTGTCCTGCCTAGCATTCGCTCCGTCCCAGCCAACCCGGACTGTCGAAACATCATGTGTGGCATCGTCGGCGCCGTCAGCACGCGCAACATCGTTCCCATCCTCGTCGAAGGCCTGAAGCGGCTGGAGTACCGCGGCTACGACTCCTGCGGCGTCGCCGTGCACCAGGACGGCCAGCTGCGCCGCGCGCGCAGCACCTCGCGTGTCGCCGAGCTGGAAGCCGGCGTGGCGCAGGACGGCATCCATGCCAGCACCGGCATCGCCCACACCCGCTGGGCCACCCATGGTG
>JBASTF010000083.1:0-1505 GCA_049274755.1 Rubrivivax sp.
GCAGTGAGCGGCGCCGCACCGAAGACACCACCGGCCGTGCCGCACGCGGGTCACGCGGCGCATGCCGGCCACGGCGGCGAAGCCGCGCATCAGATGAGCGACATGATGCACGACATGGGCCACGCGCCCGGCATGTCGATGCAGGACATGGCCAACGACATGCGCAACCGCTTCCTGGTCGCGCTGCTGTTCTCGATTCCGGTGTTCCTCTACTCGCCGATGGGCAAGATGTTCGGCGACTTCGCGACGCCGTTCGGGATGGATCGCAACCTCTTCCTGTTCATCGTCGCCACCGGCGCCATCGCCTATCCCGGCTGGCCGTTCTTCGTCGCCGGCTGGCGCGCGGCGCGCAACAAGGTGGCCAACATGGCCACGCTCGTGGTGCTGTCGGTGGGCACCGGCTACCTCTACAGCGTCGGGGCGACCTTCGTCTACGAGGGACCGGTCTTCTACGAGGCCGCGGCGGTGCTGTTGGTGTTCATCCTGCTCGGCCACTGGCTGGAGATGCGTGCCCGAGCCGGTGCCTCCGACGCGATCCGGGCGCTGATGGACCTGGCGCCGCCGATGGCGACTGTGCTGCGCGACGGCATCGAGACCAAGGTGCCGACGGCCGAGGTGCTGGTCGGCGAGACGGTGATCGTCAAGCCGGGCGACAAGATCCCGGTGGACGGCAAGGTCCTCGATGGCACATCACAGGTGGATGAATCGATGCTCACCGGGGAATCGATGCCGGTCAAGAAGGCCCCCGGCGATGCGGTGATCGGCGCGACCATCAACAAGAGCGGCAGCTTCCGCTACCAGGCCACCAAGGTCGGCGCCGACACCGCGCTCGCGCAGATCGTCAAGCTGGTGCAGGAGGCGCAGAACTCGAAGGCGCCGGGCCAATTGCTTGCCGACAAGGCGTCGCAGTGGCTGGTTCTGATCGCCATCGTCATCGGACTGGGGACTTTCGTGGTTTGGTTCTGGGTTCTCGGCCAGCCGCTCCTGTTCGCCCTCACGCTGACCATCACCGTCTTCGTCATCGCCTGCCCCGACGCGCTCGGGCTGGCGACCCCCATGGCCATCATGGTCGGCACGGGCCTCGGGGCGCGCAACGGCATCCTCTTCAAGAATGCCGCGGCGCTGGAAAACGCCACCAAGCTGACAGTGGTGGTCTTCGACAAGACCGGCACGCTGACGCTGGGCCAGCCGGACGTGGTGGAGATGGTACCGGCGCCCGGCACGACGGAGGCGCAGCTGCTGTCCACCGCGGCCGCGGTGGAGAAGTTCTCCGAGCACCCGCTCGCGCTGGCGATCCTGAAACGCGCCGGCCCCGACGTGCCTGAGACGGCGACCGCCTTCACCAACATCGACGGCCAGGGTGCGCGCGCCCAGATCGGCGACGAGGTCGTGCTGCTCGGCAACCGCAAGCTGATGGAAAGCGAGCGGGTCAACCTCGCGGAACTCGCGCCCGAGGCGGCTCGGCTGCAGGGTGGCGGCCGCACGGTCGTCCACGTGGCGCGCGG
>JBASTF010000084.1:0-15055 GCA_049274755.1 Rubrivivax sp.
GCCGACGATGGGGCGCTCGAACAGGTGCAGCGTTGGGGGATACCGGCGTCGGAACTGGGCGCACTGGTGCAGCGCGGCTTGGTTCGCGCGGGCGGTGCGCGCGCGGGGTGAGCGTCAGGGCACGGCCTGGGCGATCGCCGCACCGCTGCTCAGCATGCGATCGATGTCGGCCGGCGTGTAGCCGGCCTCGGCCAGCAGCTCTCGCGTGTTCTCGCCCAGCAGCGGCGCATGGCGGCGGATGGCCGGCGGCGTGCCCGACCAGGTGCCGGGGATGTTCATCGTGCGGATGCGCCCTTCGCTCGGGTGCTCGATCCACTCGAAGAAGCCGACGTCGGCCAGGTGCGGGTCGTCCATCAGCGTGGTCGGCGTGTGCATGGGCGTCACCGGGATGTCGGCCTTGGCCAGCGCGTCCATCCACTCGGCGGTGGTGCGCTGGGCCATCTGCTCGGTGACGAAGGCGTACAGCGCGTCGACGTTGCGCGTGCGGTCGGCCATGCGCAGGAAGCGCGGGTCGCGCAGCATCTCCTCGCGGCCCAGCATCTGGCAGAAGTTCTTCCAGTGCTTGTCGATGTAGATCAGGACGCAGATGTAGCCGTCCTTGGTCTTGCAGGGGCGGCGGTCCTTGGCGAGCAGGCGCACATAGCCGGCGTCGGCCAGCGGTGGGTCGAAGGTCTGGCCGTACATGTGGTCGGACAGCACGAACTGCGCCATGGTCTCGAACATCGGCACTTCGATGGCTTGGCCGCGGCCGCTGCGCTCGCGCGCGTAGAGCGCGGCGGTGACGGCGTAGACGGCGGTCAGGCCGGTGGTGCGGTCGCAGATGTTAGTCGGCAGGTAGCGCGGCTCGCCCGTCACGCGGCCGACCAGCGAGGGCAGGGCCACCGCGCCCTGGATCAGGTCGTCGAGTGCCGGCTTGCCGGCATAGCGCCCGCTTTCGCCGAAACCGTAGGCGCCGCAGTAGATGATGCGCGGGTTGACTGCGGCGACCTCGTCGTAGTTCAGGCCCAGCCGGCCCATCGAGTCGGGGCGGATGTTGAACAGCAGCACGTCGGCATCGGCAATCAGGCGCTTGAGCGCCGCCAGACCGTCGGGGTTGCGCAGGTCGAGCGCGATGCTGCGCTTGTTGCGGTTGAGGGCCAGGTACATCGGGCCCATGCCCTTGCTGCGGCTGGGACCGATGTTGCGCACGGTGTCGCCCTCGGGCGACTCCACCTTGACGACGTCGGCGCCCAAGTCGGCCAGGATCTGCGACGCGAACGGTCCCATCACCACGGTGGTGAGGTCGATGATCCTGACGCCGGCCAGCGGGCCGGGGCCGCTCGCGGTCTTGTCGGTTGTGGAGCTCATGTGTGGGATGAGGGGGGCTTGAAGTAGTCGGGCATGCCGGCGGGCCAGAAGTCGCCCCAGAGCACCATGCCGCCGTCGATGTTGACGGTCTCGCCGGTGATGTACTTGCCCGAGGATGCCGTGAGGTAGACCACCGCCTCGGCGATGTCCTGCACGTCACCGGCCCTGAGCATGGGGTTGGTGCGGAACAGGCCGCCGACGTTTTCTTCCTTGTAGTTGTTGAAGCCGTTGCTCTCGATCGCGCCGGCGCCGATGCAGTTGACGCGAATGCCATGTTCGGCCCATTCGACGGCCAGCGTCTTCGACAGCGCGATCACGCCGGCACGCGAGGCTGCCGTGTGCGCCATGCCGGGCAGGCCGCGGTCCACGGCAGCGGCGATGGTGACGATGCTGCCGTCGCGCTTGCCCTGCCGGACCCAGCGCTTCGCCGTGCCCTGCATCATGTACCAGGTGCCGTTCAGGTTGGTGTCGATGACGGCGTTCCAGCCCTTGTCGGAGAAGTCCATCGCGTGCGCGGCGAACTGCCCGCCGGCATTGTTCACCAGCACGTCGATGCCGCCGAAGCGTTCCCAGACGGCGTCGAGCAGGCCTTCGACCTGCGCCGGATCGCGGATCGTCATCGGGTGCACGAAGACCTCGCGGCCTGACAGGGCGCGCAGCTTCTCGGCGCAGTCTTCCAGCGCGTCGAGCTTGCGGCCGCAGATCGCCAGCGTGGCGCCCAGGCGTGCAAACAGGAAGGCGATCGCCTTGCCGATGCCGCTGCCGGCACCCGATACCAGAACCACCTTGCCGGCGAACAGGTTATCGCGGTAGACCGTGGGCAGCTCGGCGAGTGCCGCGTCGCCGGGACCGAACCTGGGTTGCTTGTCCGCCGCGGTCATTGCGACTGCCCCTGGGTGAAGTAGGCCGGTTTGGGGATCGTCCACAGCTCGCCCCACAGCACGCCGCCGCCATCGACGTTGAGCAGCTCGCCGGTGATGAACTTGCCGCTGGGCCCGGTGAGGTAGATCACCGCGTGCGCGATGTCCTGCACGTCGCCCTGGCGCAGCATCGGGTTGCCGCGCGGGAAGTTCTCGCGCGCTTCGGCCGAGTACTGCTTGAAGCCGGTGCTTTCGATCACGCCCGGGGCGACGCAGTTGACGCGGATGTTGTGCGCTGCCCATTCGACCGCGACCGTCTTCGACAGGTAGGTCACGGCGGCGCGCGCGGCGCAGGAGTGGGCCACGCCGGGGAAGCCGCGCTGGAAGGTCAGCACGATGTTGACGATGTTGCCCGGCGTGCCGGTGTCGCGCCAGCGCTTCGCGGCGGCATGCATCATGTACCAGGTCCCGTTCAGGTTGTTGTCGATCACCGCCTTCCAGCCGTTGGGGCTGATGTCGAGCGCGGCCTTCGGGAACTGGCCTCCGGCGTTGTTGACCTGCACGTCCAGGCGCCCGAAGTGCGCGTAGGCGGCGTCCAGCAGCTTCTCGACCTCGTCGGGCTGGCGAATGTTGGCCTGGTGCACCAGCACGTCGGGGCTGCCCAGCTTGCGCAGCCAGGCATCGCAGGCGTCGAGCTTGGCGCGGTCGCGGCCGCAGATGACGAGCCTGGCGCCCAGCCGCGCGTACAGAAACGCGATGGCCTTGCCGATGCCGCTGCCGGCGCCGGAGACCATTACGACCTGGCCGTCGAACAGGCCGGCCTCGAAGACGCGCGGCGCCTCCGCCAGCGCGGCATCGTTCCAGCCGAATTGCGGTTCACTCATGGGGTTCACATTCCGGCGTAGTTGGGCCCGCCGCCGCCCTCGGGCGTGACCCAGACGATGTTCTGCGACGGATCCTTGATGTCGCAGGTCTTGCAGTGCACGCAGTTCTGGGCATTGATCTGCAGGCGCTCGTTCTGGTCGTCGTCGCGGACGAACTCATAGACTCCGGCCGGGCAATAGCGGCTCTCGGGGCCGGCATACTTGGCCAGGTTCAGCGCCACCGGCACCGAGGGGTTCTTCAGCGTCAGGTGCGCCGGCTGGTTCTCTTCGTGGTTGGTGTTGCTGACGAACACCGACGACAGGCGGTCGAAGCTGAGCTTGCCGTCCGGCTTCGGATAGGCGATGGGCTGGGCCCTGTCGGCCGGCAGCAGGCATTCGTGGTCGCGCCTGCGGCCGTGCAGTGTCCACGGCGGACTGGCGATGCCGAGTTTGGGCAGCAGCCACTGCTCGATGCCCGTCATCAGGTTGCCGACCCACTTGCCCTTCTTGAACCAGAGTTTGAAGTTGCGCGTCTGCTGCAACTCTTCGTTCAGCCAGCTCTGTTCGAAGGCCTGCGGGTAGGCCAGCAACTCGTCGCGCTGGCGCCCGGCGGCCAGCGCCGATGCCAGCGCCTCGGCACACAACATGCCGCTCTTGATGGCGGCGTGACTGCCCTTGATGCGCGCGGCGTTGAGATAGCCGGCGTCGCAGCCGACCAGTGCGCCGCCCGGGAACACCGTCTTGGGCAGGGCCTGCGGAGTGCCGTTGTTGATGGCGCGTGCGCCATAGCCGATGCGCTTGCCGCCTTCGAGGTGGGCGCGGATGGCGGGGTGCGTCTTCCAGCGCTGCATCTCCTCGAACGGGCTCAGGAAGGGGTTGCGGTAGTCGAGCCCGATCACGAAGCCCAGCGTCACCTTGTTGTCGGCGAGGTGGTACAGGAAGCCGCCGCCGAAGGTCTGGTCGCGCATCGGCCAGCCCGCGGTGTGCACCACCAGGCCGGGCTTGGCGCGCGCCGGGTCGACCTCCCACAGTTCCTTGATGCCAATGGCGTAGCTCTGCGGATCCTTGCCCGCGTCGAGCCGATAGCGCGCGATGAGCTGCTTGCCCAGGTGGCCACGCGCGCCCTCTGCGAAGACGGTGTACTTGCCGACCAGTTCCATGCCGAGTTGGAAGGCGTCTCCGGGTTCGCCGTCCTTGCCCACGCCCATGTTGCCTGTCGCCACGCCGCGCACGGCACCCTGGTCGTCGTACAGCACTTCGGCGGCGGCAAAGCCGGGGAAGATCTCCACGCCCAGGGCTTCGGCCTGCTGCGCCAGCCAGCGCACCACGTTGCCCAGCGACACGACATAGCAGCCGTCGTTGTGCAGGTTGCGCGGGACCAGCCAGTCGGGCGTGCGCACGCTGCCGGTTTCGGACAGGAACAGCACATCGTCGCCGGTCACGGGCTGCTCGAGCGGCGCGCCCTGCGCCTTCCAGTCGGGCAGCAGTTCGGTGATGGCGCGCGGGTCCATCACTGCGCCCGACAGGATGTGGGCGCCCGGCTCCGATCCTTTCTCGATCACGACCACCGACAGTTCGGCGTTCAGTTGCCTGAGCCGGATCGCCGTGGCCAGGCCGGCCGGGCCGGCGCCGACCACGACCACGTCGTACTCCATCGCTTCGCGCGGGCCGAAGCGTTCGATCAGTTCTTTGGTGTTCACATTCGCAGGGGCGCTCTGGGCGCGCTCGATTCGGAGTCAGGGCTTGGGCGTCGGAATCGGGGGGGCGCGGTCCGGTGCCATCCCGCGCTTGTAGACCATCAGCGTGCGCTGGAAGGTGCACACCACCACCGCATCCTGATTGAAGCCTTCGGTCGCCACGGTGACCACGCCCAGGTTGGGGCGCGACTTCGATTCACGCTTGTCGAGCACGGTGGAGCGCGAGTAGATGGTGTCGCCCTCGAAGACAGGGTGAGGCAGGCGCACCGTGTCCCATCCGAGGTTGGCGAACACGTTATAGGACACGTCGATGACGGACTGCCCGGTGACCAGCGCCAGCGTCAGGCAGGAATTGACCAGGGGCCGCGCAAACTCGGTCTGCGCGGCGTAGTGCGCATCGAAATGCACCGCAGCCACGTTCTGGGTCAGCAGCGTGAACCAGATGTTGTCCTGCTGCGTGAGAGTGCGGCCGAGCGGATGGCGGTACTCGTCGCCGACGATGAAGTCTTCGAAAAAGCGGCCTTCCCATCCCGGCTTGACGCTCATGCGAGTCAGTCTTGGACGAAGGTGCCGTCGAAGACGATCGCCGTGATCTGCTTGACGAAGTCCTGGAACGAGCCCTTCTGCGGGTTGTACCACTCGACCGTCCAGTTCAGCGCGCCGATCACGAAGAGGCGGACCATCGTCGTGCTGGTGTCGGACCGCAACTCGCCCCGTTGCAGTGCGTCTTCCAGCAGCTTGTCCCAATAGTCCGCGTAGTCGCGACGGATCTTGCGGTGGCGGTTCTTTGCCGCGGGGGGAATCTGACCGTAGATCCGGATGTTGGCCGACGTGAAGTCGCCGTGGTGCAGCAAGCCCCAGAGGTGGCCTTCGATCGCCGCCGCCACGCGCTGTCGAGCGGTCGCCCCCGCAGGCAGCGCGTCGACGCGCTGCCGCACCGCATCGGAGACCACCTGGATGCCCTTGTCCAGCACCTCGCCGAGAATCTGGTCCTTGGATTCGAAGTGGTAATAGATGCTGCCGGCCTTGATGCCGGAGGCGTCTGCCACCTCCCGCAACGTCGTTGCGGCGTAGCCATGGTGGCGGAACAACCGTGCGGCCTCCAGCAGGATGCGTTCACGCGTCGCGCTGTCTACCTCGACTGGAGCAGGGTTTTCGCGGGACTTGGTTGCCATAGTGGTGGTCAGTTAGGTTGAGCGATCAAAAATGGTACCAGTGACAGGGCATCTCGCCCTGAAGCCGTGATCTCCTAACTAACGTATGTTCGATGGTATGATAAATCGGACTTGCCGGTGCAGGCAAGCGATACGTTGTCGAGGCGCTTCGTCGATGTGCGTGCGATGCGTCCCGAGTGCTTCCATCCAGCCAAGGAGACCGGAACATGCTGCTCAACGAAGACCAGATCGCACTGCGCGACGTCGCTCGCCGCTTCTCGCGCGAGAAGCTCAAGCCCCGCTACCAGGCGCGTGAGGCCGAACAAGGTTTCGACCGCGCGCTGATGAAGGAGATCGGCGCGCTGGGCTTGATCGGTGTGGATCTTCCGGAAGAGTACGGCGGGCTGGGCCAGAGCGGCGTCACCGCCGGTCTGATCACCGAGGAAATCGCCTACGGCGACTTCAACATCAGCTATTTGCAACTGCTGGGATCGCTGATGGGTGCCATCGTTCACCGCAACGCCAACCCCGAGCTGGCGCGGCACTGGAACAGCCGCCTGGTCGCGGGCGACGCCATCATCGGACTCGGATTGACCGAGCCGCGCGGGGGCTCCGATGCGGCCAACCTGCAGGTGAAGGCGCGCCGCGATGGCAATCACTTCATTCTGTCGGGCGAGAAGACCTCCATCAGCTTCTCAGACCAGTGCGACGCCATCGTCCTGTTCGCGCGCACCGGCAAGCCCGAAGCCGGCGCGCGCGGCATCTCGGCCTTCCTCGTGCCGATGGATTCGCCCGGCATCCAGCGCACGCGCTTCAACGACGTGGGCAGCAAGATCATCGGTCGCGGCTCGGTGTTCTTCGACGACGTGCGCGTCCCGGCCGAGAACCTGATGGGCCAGGAAGGCAAGGGCTTCACCGAGGTCATGCAGGGCTTCGACTTCAGCCGCATCCTGATCGCGCTGCAGTGCGTGGCCGCGGCGCAGGCCTCGATCGACGAGACCTGGGAGTACATGAAGGAGCGCCAGGCGATGGGCGCGCCCATCGTCCAGTACCAGGGCGTGTCGTTCCCGATCGTCGAGTTCGAGACCCTGCTGGCCGCCTGCCGCCAGCTCTGCTACCACGGCCTGGCGCTGCGCGATGCGGGCCTGCCACACACGGCAGAGTCGGCGATGGTCAAGTGGATGGGCCCGAAGACCAGCTTCGATGCCATCCACCAGTGCATCCTGACCTTCGGCCACTACGGCTGGTCCAAGGACCTGCCGCATCAGCAGCGCCTGCGCGACGTGATGGGCCTGGAGATCGGCGACGGCACGGCGCAGGTGATGAAGCTCATCGTCGCGCGCGAGCGTGCCGGCCGCGTGGCCGTGCAGTACGCGGCAGAGAACAAGAAATGAGCGCCGCTTCGCCACTCGTCGTCGGCCGCGAAGGCGCCGTCGGCATCATCGAACTGGCGCGGCCGGACAAGTTCAACTGCCTGTCGCTGGCCGTGCATGCGGCCATCGAGGCGGCGCTGAACGACTTCGAGAAGCCTGGCTCGGGCGTGCGTGCCGTGCTGGTCCGCGCCCAGGGCAAGCACTTCTGCACCGGCGCCGACCTCGACGAGGTCAAGGGTCTGCGCAGCGATCCGGCCAGGATCGACCACTTCATCCGCTACGGCCACGCGGTGCTGCAGCGCCTGGAAGCCAGCCCGCTGCCCGTGGTGGCGGCCTGCCAGGGCCTGGCGCTGGCAGGCGGCAGCGAGCTGATGATGGCCTGCGACGTGATCTTCGCGTCGACCGATTTCCGCATCGGCGACCAGCATGCGCAGTACGGATTGGTGCCCGGATGGGGCGGATCACAGCGCCTGCCGCGCATCGTCGGACTGCGCCGCAGCCTCGACCTGTTCTTCAGCGCACGCTGGATCGATGCTCCGACCGCACTGCAGTGGGGCCTGGTGAACTACGTGGTCGAGCCCGACCAGCTGGGCGAGGCCGCGCTGGCCTACTGCACCCAGCTCACCACGCGCAGCCGCGGCGGGCTGTCGGTGATGAAGCGCCTGGCGCGGCAGGGCATGGACCAGCCGCTGGGCGGCGGCCTGAGGCTCGAACAGGACGTGATGGCCACCGAACTGATGAACGACGACGTGAGCGAAGGCCTAGAGGCGTTTGCGGCGCGCCGCGCGCCCGTGTTCAAGTGACGAGTCGAGATCCCGGATGACGATCCTTTCCTCGCGCGCTTCCACCGCCGACCCCGAGTTCCAACTCAACCGCAGCGCCTACGAGGCGCTGATCGCCCGGCTGCACGAACGCCGCCGCAAGGCAATGGCCGGCGGGCCCCCCAAGGCGCGCGAGAAGCACCTGGCGCGCAACAAGATCCTGCCGCGCGACCGCGTCGAGGTGCTGCTCGATCCAGGCTCGCCCTTCCTCGAGCTCGGCATGCTGGCCGGCGAGGGCATGTACGACGGTGTGCCACCGGGGGTCAGCATCATCACCGGCATCGGGCTGGTGCAGGGTCGGCCCTGCATGATCATCGCCAACGACGCCACGGTGAAAGGCGGCACCTACTACGGCATGACGTGCAAGAAGCACGTGCGCGCGCAGCAGATCGCCTGGGCGCATCGGCTGCCGTGCATCACGCTGGTCGACAGCGGCGGCGCCTTCCTGCCGGACATGGCCAACATATTCCCCGACGTCGGCCAGTTCGGCAGCATCTTCAACAACCAGGTGCGCATGTCGGCCGAGGGCATCCACCAGATCGCCGTGGTGCTGGGGCCCTGCACCGCGGGCGGCGCCTACATTCCGGCGCTGTGCGACGAGATCGTGATCGTCAAGGAGCAGGGCTTCATGTACCTGGGCGGCCCCGAGCTGACCTTCGCCGCCACCGGCGAGACGGTCGACGCCGAGTCGCTGGGCGGCGCGCAGATGCACTGCAGCCTGAGCGGCGTCACCGACCACATCGCCCACGACGACCGCCACGCACTGGCGCTGACGCGCGAGATCGTGCGCGAGCTGGGCGAGCCGCCGAAGCCGCGCTGGACCAAGCAACCCAGCCTGCCGCCGCGCTTCGACCCGCGCGAGATCCATGGCCTGATCAGCCGCGACCCCAAGATCCCTACCGACACGCGCGAGATCCTCGCGCGTTTCGTCGACGACAGCCGCTTCCAGGAGTTCAAGCCGCTGTACGGCGACACGCTGCTCACCGGTTTTGCCCGCATCCACGGCCACGAGATCGGCATCCTCGCCAACCAGGGCGTGCTGTTTCCCGAAAGCGCGATGAAGGCGGCGCATTTCATCGACCTGTGCTGCCAGCGCGACATCCCGCTGCTGTTCATGGCCGACGTCACCGGCTTCATGGTCGGCCGCGCCGCCGAACAATCGGGCATCGCCAAGGCGGGCGCCAAGATGATCACCGCGATGGCCTCGGCCAACGTGCCCAAGTACACCATCATCATCGGTGCGTCGTATGGCGCTGGCTATCTGGCGATGTGCGGCCGGCCGTTCAACCCGACCGCGATGTTCGCGTGGCCGAACGCGCGTGCCGCGATCATGGGCCCCGAGCAGGCGGCCACCGTGATGGCGCTGGTGCGCCGGCAGATCAACAAGACCGAAGGCCGCGAGTGGACGCCCGAGGAAGAAGAAGCCTTCAAGGCGCCGGTGCGCAAGGTCTATGAAGACTTCCAGCCGGCGGACAACTTCTCGTCCAACCTGTGGGCCGACGGCATCATCGACCCGGTGGAGACGCGCGACGTGATGGGCCTGATGCTCGATCTCGCGTCGCGCACCGCGCCCAAGCCGACCCCGTTCGGCATCTTCCGCTTCTGACATGCAACGCATCCACAAGGTCCTGATCGCCAACCGCGGCGAGATCGCCTGCCGCATTGCGCATACCTGCCGGCGCCTCGGTCTGAAGGTCGCCACCGTGCATTCGAGCGTCGACCGGCATGCGCGCCATGTGCGCGAGATCGGCGAGTCGGTCGAACTTGGCGGCGCGGCACCCTCCGACAGCTACCTGCGCATCGACGCCATCGTCGCCGCGGCCAAGCGCGTCGGCGCCGACGCCGTGCATCCCGGCTTCGGCTTCGTCTCCGAGAACCCGGATTTCGTGCGCGCGCTCGACGCCGCAGGGCTGATCTTCATCGGC
This sequence comes from Rubrivivax sp., assembly GCA_049274755.1. Lineage (GTDB taxonomy): Bacteria > Pseudomonadota > Gammaproteobacteria > Burkholderiales > Burkholderiaceae_C > Rubrivivax. The sequence continues at coordinate 10,041 of JBASTF010000084.1, forward strand.
CCGACGGCCGAAACCATGGAACGCCTGGGCGGCAAGGCGCAGGCCAAGCGCGAGGCTGCGCGCCTGGGCGTGCCGGTGATCGCGGGCAGCGATGGCGGCATGAACGACGCCGCCGAGGTGGTGAACGCCGTGCGCGGCATGCCGCTGCCGGTGCTGCTGAAGGCCGTGGCCGGCGGCGGGGGCCGCGGCATGGCGGTGGTCGACACCCTCGACGGCCTGCACGCGCGCGTCGAAAGTGCGATGCGCGAGGCCGAGAAGGCCTTCGGCAACGGCGAGCTGATCGTCGAGCGCTACCTGCCGCGCGTGCGCCACATCGAGGTTCAGGTCGCAGGCGACGGGCAGGGCCACGCGATCCACCTGTTCGAGCGCGAATGCACGCTGCAGCGGCGTCACCAGAAGGTGATCGAAGAGGCCCCGAGCGCCGGCCTGCCGCCAGCCTTGCGCGATCGCCTGCTGGCCGATGCGGTCAAGCTCGCCGCTGGGGTGAACTACCGCGGCCTCGGCACGGTCGAGTTCGTCGTGACGGGGGACGAGCACCACTTCCTCGAGGTCAACCCGCGCCTGCAGGTCGAGCACCCGGTCACCGAGGAAGTGACCGGACTCGACCTGGTCGAGCTGCAATTGCGCATCGCCGACACCGGCAGGCTGCCGCTCACGCAGGCCGACGTGCGCTGCGACGGCCACGCCTTCGAAGCGCGGCTGTGTGCCGAGGATGCCGAAGCCGGCTTCCTGCCGACCACCGGGCGGCTGGACCGGGTCGACTTCTCGCGCGCTGCGGTGCGCATCGAGTCGGGAGTCGAAAGCGGCGACGAGATCTCGCCCTACTACGACTCGATGATCGCCAAGCTGGTGTCGCGTGGCCCGAACCGCGAGGCCGCGCGCCGGGCGCTGGCCGCGGGTCTGCGCGACAGCACGGTGATCGGCCTGACCACCAATCTGCAGTTCCTGCACGAGCTGCTGCACTGGCCGCAGACCATCGCGGCGACTTTCCACACGCGCCTGATCGACGAGTCGTTCGCCGCCGACGCTGCGATTACCCGAGCGGCTCCGGTCGTGCCGCCCGAGCACGTGGCCGCGGCGGCACTGCACTGGCTCGACGCGCAGCGCGCCGCGACCCCGGAACTCGGCTGCTGGAGCCAGGTGCAGGGTTTCACCGGCTGGCGCCTGGCCAATGGTGCGCCTGCCCCGGCGCCGTTGCCGAATCTGGTGCTGAAGAGCGGCACGGCCGAATGGCCGGTGCGCTTCGGCGCGCCGCAGGCCGACGGCAGTATCGACCTCGTGCTCGGCGAAGCGCCCGAGCGCGCATCGCTGGCCGTGCTGCCCAGTGGCCACCGGCTGTTGCACTTCGGTGGCCGCACGCTCGAGCTTGTGCTCGTCGGCAATGCCCACGGCATCGAGCTGTCGAGCCCGCTCGGGCGCAGCGTGTTCGACTGCATGCCCTACCTCGGCGGTGCACTCGCCGACGGCGCCGCGGGCGGGCAGCTCGGCGCGCCGATGATGGGCAAGGTGGTGGCCGTCAAGGCTGTCGTCGGCGATGCGGTGAAGATCGGCCAGACCGTGATCGTGCTCGAGTCGATGAAGATGGAACTGCACGTCACCGCCCCGTTCGACGGCAGCGTGGCCGCTCTGCGCTGCAAGGTCGGCGACATGGTCGAGCGCCACCAGGTGCTGGCCGAGGTGGCGCCGCTCGAATAGTCTGCACATGCAAGGAGCAAACCGATGACGTCATTCCCGAAGCAGGTCGAGTTCCATGAAGAGGGCCCGCGCGAGGGCTTCCAGATGGAGAAGGCCACCTACCCGCTGGCCGAGCGCCTGGCGCTCATCGACGCGCTGGCCGCCACCGGCCTGAAGCAGGTGCAGTGCGCATCGTTCGTGAGCCCGCGCGCGGTGCCGCAGATGGCCGATTCGCCCGAGCTGTTCGCGCGGCTGAAGAAGCGGCCGGGCACGCGCTACACCGCGCTCTGGCTCAACGACAACGGCTTCGAGCGCGCGCGCGCCTGCGAGCAGGTCGACCTCGACGGCAAGATCATGTTCTACGTGACCGAGCCTTTCTCGCAGCGCAACAACAACTGCAGCGTGGCCGAAAACCGCGAGCGCCAGCTCGGCTGGATCGACCGCTACATTGCGCTGGGCATCCCGGTCGAGCAGGCCTATGTGGTCACGTCATTCGGCTGCAACCTCGGCGGCCCGGTGCCGGTCTCGGCGATCACCGACGTCGTGCGCTGGCTGGCCGAGGTCTGCGCCGACCGCCGCATCCCTTTCCCGGCCTTCTACCTGGCCGACACCATGGGCTGGGCCCACCCGGAAGAGATCAAGCGGCGTGTCGGTGCGGTGCGCGAGATCGTGCCCCAGGCGCGCATCGGCCTGCACCTGCACGACACGCGCGGGCTCGGCGGCGCCAACGTCTACGCGGCGCTGCAGATGGGCGTGGAGCTTTTCGACAGCTCGGTGGCCGGCCTGGGCGGCTGCCCCTTCGCCGAGCACAAGAACGGCTCTGCGTCTGGAAACATCTGCACCGAGGACATGGTCTTCATGTGCGAGGAGATGGGCATCGTCACCGGCATCGACCTGGAGAAGCTGGTCGAGGCCTCGCGACTGGCCGAGCGCATCATCGGCCGGCCGTTGAATGGCCACCTGATGCACAGCGGTACGCTGGCTGCGCTGCGCGCCTGAGCGTGCAGCCACGCGCACTGCGGGCCCGCGGATGACGAGCAACGGGCCTGGGCAAACACAAGGCACCGCTGCCGAAGACGGCTCTGACTGGGTCGGTCCGCTGCTGGCCATGCTGGCAGTTCAGACGGCGGTGTCGTTCCTGTCGCGCATCGCGCCCACACTGGCGCCCACGTTGGCGCCGCGTATCGGCTGGCCGGTCGAGAGTGTGGGTTACCTCTCTGCGATGATCACTGGCGCATCGACCATCGCCCTGCTGTGGGGCATCCCGCTGATCCGGCGCTTGGGCTCGATGCGCAACCTGCAGGTCGGTCTGGCGCTGGGCGTGCTGGGGGCGTTGCTGAGCGCGCTGCCGTCGGCAGCGGCGCTGGTGGTCGGCACGCTGCTGATCGGGCTGTCGATCGGGCCGCCCTCGTCGGCGGGCATGGACGTGCTGCAGCGCTTCTCCCCGCCCCGGCACCGCAACCTGCTCTTTTCGGTCAAGCAGGCCGGCGTGCCGCTGGGCGGCGTGATCGCCGGGCTGCTGATGCCCTGGGCATCGCAGGCGCTGGGCATCGGCGTAGCCGTGACCATCGCCGCCGCCTTGGGGGCCCTGACGCTGTTCGCGGTGCAGCCCTTGCGGGCCCGGGTCGACGCCGCGCGCGAGCGCACGCTGCGGGTGCACTGGCGGATGTTCCTGTCGCTCGACACCCTGCGTCGGCCGCTCGCGGTGCTGGTGGCGATGCCGGCGCTGCGGCGCATGGGCATCGCCGGTGGCTGCCTGGGCGCCAGCCAAGGCGCCTGGTTCGCGTTTCTCGTCACCTACCTGGTGGTCGAACTGCACTGGACATTGACCGCGGCCGGCGCGCTGTTCGCGCTGATGCAGCTGGTCAGCGTGCTCGGCCGACCGCTGGCCGGTTTCATCTCGGATCGGCTGGGCGACGGGCTGCGCGTGCTGCGCTGGGCGGTGATCGCGTCGGGTCTGACTACGCTGGCGCTGGCGTTCTGCACGCCCGCGTGGCCGACCTGGAGCGTGATCGCGCTGGCCGTGCTGGCCGGCTTGACCGTGGCCAGCTGGAACGGCGTGCAGTTTGCCGAAGTCGCGCGCCTGGCGCCGGCGGACACGCTGAACGAGACCATGACTGGCGCCACGCTGCTGCTGCTGCTGGCCTATGTCGTGGGGCCGGCGATCTTCAGCCTGGTGGTTGCCTCCGGTGCGAGTTTCGGGGCTGCCTTCGGCGTCACCGCGCTGGTCACCTTCTCGGCCCTGTGGCCCTTGTCTCGTGTCAAGAGCCATACCCTGACGCGCACTTGAGGCACGTTCGACCATTCTGGCGTGGCCGAGCGGCGCGCCGATACAGGTCGAGCCGGTCCGGCTCGAGCGCATGGTTGACACCGCCCCCTGGACCACCCAAGCAGCTAACTAACGTATGTTTGATGGCAGAATACAAGGGCGAAAGCGCAGCGCGAAACGCGCACGCATCGGTGCATCGGTACTTCCGAAGGTCGAAGGACAAAGATGAATTCCTGGCTTCCGCAATCCGTTTCCGTTTCACCGGCCGTCTCGAAAGGGCACCGCCCATGGCAGTGATGACCAGCCGCGTCGACTGGCGCTCGGCTGCCGGCATCGCGGCTGCGGCGCGCGGCCGACAGCAGCTCGAGCTGCTGCGCGAGCGCCTCGTGCTGGCCGCCACGGGTGGTCGCGACGCGCACATCCAGCGCCACCGCGGACGAGGCAAGCTGCTGGCGCGCGAGCGCATCGACTTCGTGCTCGACGACGCGACCGCCTTCCTCGAACTCTCCCCGCTCGCCGCTTGGGGCCAGTACGGCAACGAGGTGCCGGCGGCGGGCATCATCACCGGCATCGGCATCGTCGCCGGCCAGCCGTGCATGTTCATCGCCAACGACGCCACCGTGAAGGGCGGCTCCTTCTTCCACGAAACGGTGAAGAAGCACCGCCGCGCGCAGGAGATCGCGTGGCGGCTGCGCTTGCCGTGCCTGTACCTGGTCGACTGCGGCGGCGCCTTCCTGCCCGAGCAGGACCGCGTGTTCCCCGACCGCGACCACTTCGGCAACAACTTCTTCCAGCAGTGCCGCATGTCGCAGGACGGCGTGCCGCAGATCTCGGCCGTGTTCGGCGGCTGCACCGCGGGCGGGGCCTACATCCCGGCGCTGTCGGACGAAGTCGTGATGGTGCGCGGCAATGCGCGCATCCATCTCGGCGGCCCGTCGATCGTCAAGATCGCGATCAACGAGACGGTGGACGGCGAGACGCTCGGCGGCGCCGAGATGCACACCCGCGTCCCCGGCGTCAACGACCACCTGGCCGAGAACGAGGCGCAGGCGCTGGCGCGGCTGCGCGAGAT
>JBASTF010000085.1:0-2234 GCA_049274755.1 Rubrivivax sp.
GGACGGCGGCGCCGAGCGTGTGGAACGTGGTGACCGGGCCGAACGCGGCGAGGGTGGCGCGATTCCCAACCCGCTGCAGCAGACCTACGACCGCCGCGCCATCCAGCAGGAGCGCCAGCAGCGCCGCGAGATCCCCGAAGACGGCCCGATCCCGAATCCGCTGCAGCAGACCTACGACAAGCGGGCCCTGCAGCGCGACCGCCAGGCGGTGCGTGACATCCCCGAGGACGGCCCGATCCCGAACCCGCTGCAGCAGACCTACGACAAACGTTTTGCCAAGCCCGAGCGCGGCCTGGGCGGCGGTGGCGGCAACGCCGGCGGCAAGAACGCACGGGGCGGCCGTGGCGGCAAGAAGGGTGGCGGTGGCGGCGGTGGTGGCCAGCCCGACCCGTTGAAGACGGCCGTCGGCTACATCGGCGGCGATGCTTTCCTGCGCAAGGCCGGCGGCGGTGGCCGCGGTGGTTCACGCGGCGGGCGCGGCGGCGGTGGTGGTGGGGGTAGTGGTGGCGGAGGCGGCGGTGGTGGCCGCGGTCGCCGCTGATGACCGCCGTCATGCACGCAGGTTAAAATCGAAAGCTTTGCCAAGTCTTTGAATCTTCAGGAGCCCCCATGGCCATCGAACGCACCCTTTCCATCATCAAGCCCGACGCCGTGGCCAAGAACGTCGTCGGCCAGATCTATGCGCGTTTCGAAGGCGCCGGCCTGAAGATCGTCGCCGCGAAGATGGCCCACCTGTCGCGTGGCGAGGCCGAGGCCTTCTACGCCGTGCACAAGGCGCGCCCCTTCTTCAACGACCTGGTCACGTTCATGATCAGCGGCCCGGTGATGATCCAGGCGCTGGAAGGCGAAAGCGCCATCGCGAAGAACCGCGAGCTGATGGGCGCCACCGACCCGAAGAAGGCCGAGAAGGGCACGATCCGCGCCGACTTCGCCGACAGCATCGACGCCAACGCCGTGCACGGCAGCGACGCGCCGGAAACGGCGGCGGTCGAGGTGGCGTTTTTCTTCCCCGGCATGAACGTCTACAGCCGCTAAGGCGACATGGCCGTCAATCTTCTCGACTTCGACCTCGAGGGGCTGACGGCCTTCTGCGACAGCCTGGGCGAGAAGCGCTTCCGCGCCGTCCAGCTGTTCCGCTGGATCCACCAGAAAGGTGAATCCGACTTCGAGAAGATGTCGGACCTGGCCAAGAGCCTGCGCGGCAAGCTCGCCGGCGCTGCCGAGGTGCGGGCACAGCCCCTGATCAGCGAACATGTCTCGGCCGACGGCACGACGAAGTGGCTGTTCGACGTCGGCGGCGGCAATGCCGTCGAGGCCGTCTACATCCCCGAAGACGACCGCGGCACGCTGTGTGTCTCGTCGCAGGCCGGCTGCGCCGTCGGCTGCCGCTTCTGCAGCACCGGCCACCAGGGCTTCAGCCGCAACCTGACGACCGGCGAGATCCTGGCCCAGCTCTGGTTCGCCGAGCACCGGCTGCGCCAGCCCGGCGGCGAGCGTGTCGTCGACAACGTCGTGATGATGGGCATGGGCGAGCCGCTGCAGAACTACGGCGCCCTGGTGCCGGCGTTGCGCACGATGCTCGACGACCATGGTTACGGCCTGTCGCGGCGGCGCGTCACGGTGTCGACCTCGGGCGTGGTGCCGATGATCGACCGCCTGCGCAACGACTGCCCGGTGGCGCTGGCCGTGTCGCTGCATGCGCCGAACGACACCTTGCGTGAAGCCCTGGTGCCGCTGAACCGCAAGTACCCGATCGCCGAGTTGCTGGACGCCTGCCTGCGTTACCTAGCCGCCGCGCCGCGCGACTTCATCACCTTCGAGTACTGCATGCTGGACGGCGTCAACGACACGCCGGAGCACGCGCAGCAACTGCTGCGGCTGCTGCAGGGCCGCGTGCCCTGCAAGCTCAACCTCATTCCCTTCAACCCTTTCCCGGCCTCGGGGCTGAAGCGGTCGCCGCGCGAGCGTGTCGCCGCCTTCGCCCGTGTGCTGCAAGATGCGGGCATCGTGACGACCATTCGCAAGACCCGAGGTGACGACATCGACGCCGCCTGCGGCCAGCTGGCCGGCGAGGTGCAGGACCGCACCAAGGCCAGCCAGCGGCTGGAACAGCGCCGTGCCGTGATTCCGCTGACACCGGCGCCGGGGGCACGGCCATGAGCCGCTGGCGCGTTGCCTTGTTGCTGCTGCCGCTGCTGGCGGCCTGCGTCAGCCAGCAGCAGACACCCGATGGC
>JBASTF010000086.1:0-5050 GCA_049274755.1 Rubrivivax sp.
GCGCCGGCCGGCGAACCCGGCAGCGCCGCCTGGCTGCAAGGCCTGGTGGATGCGCTGGTCGAACTGTCCAGCCGCGACGCACTGACCGGCCTGTCCAACCGCCGCAGCTTCGAGCTGGCGCTGGGCCGCGAGATCGACCGCGTTGCGCGCAGCGGCGAACCGGCGCTGCTGCTGACGCTGGACATCGACCACTTCAAGCGTGTCAACGACAGCTACGGCCACAACGCCGGCGACCTGGTCATCAAGGCCGTGGCCGGTGCGCTGCTGGACTGCGTGCGCCCGATGGACCTGGTGGCGCGTGTGGGCGGCGAAGAATTTGCGATCATCCTGCCCAACTGCCCCAGCGCCTTCGGCGAAACGGTGGCGGAACGGGTGCGCCGCCGTGTCGAGCGCATGCCTGTGGCCATCGGGCCTGGGCAGCACATCGCCGTCAGCGTTAGCATCGGAGGCGCCTTTGCGCCGCAATGGGTACGTTCGACGCCGGCCCTGTGGGTCGAGCGCGCCGACCAGCAGCTCTACCGCGCCAAGGCGCTGGGCCGCAACGTCGTGCAGCTCGAGCCCGCGGCGGTGTCCCTGGTGAGCAACGAAGAGAAGCGGCTGCTCTTCGAGTCCACCGGTTTCCAGGATTTCGAATGAGCGACGCCAGCAGCACCGCCAAGTCCCGCCACCACATCACTGCCATCACCAGCGGCAAGGGTGGTGTCGGCAAGACCTTCGTCGCCGCCAACCTGGCGGCTTCGCTGGCGCGCCAGGGTGCGCGTGTGCTGGTGCTGGACGCCGACCTGGGCCTGGCCAATCTCGACGTGGTGCTGAACCTGTACCCGAAGATCACGCTGCACGACGTGTTCACCGGCAAGGCCACGCTGGCCGAGGCCGTGCTGCCGGCGCCGGGCGGCTTCCACGTGCTGCTGGCCGGTTCGGGCATGGTCGAGTACTCGCGCATGACCCCCGAGGTGCGTGAACAGCTGCAGAAGGTCATCGACGAGGTGGCACCCCGTTTCGACCATGTGCTGCTGGACACCGGCGCCGGCATCTCCGACGTGGTGCTCTACACGGTGTCGCTGGCCGACGACGTGGTGGTGGTGGCCACGCCCGAGCCGACCTCGCTGACCGATGCCTATGCCACGATCAAGGTGCTGGCCACGACGCAGAACCGGCGCAACCTGCGCCTGCTGGTGAACCAGGCGCGCCGCCCCGGCGAAGCGCGCATCGTGCGCCAGCAGCTGCAGACCGTGGTCGACCGCTACGTGAACCCGACGCTGGACACACCGGTGCGGCTGGACCTGCTGGGCGAACTGCCTTCCGACCCCGCGGTGCGCGAAGCGGTGCTGAAGCGCCAACTGCTCGTCGAAACGCTGCCCGGCACGCCGGTGGCGGTGGCGATGGGCGCCGTGGCCACACGCATCATCGAACGCCGCGCATGAGCGCGCCGGGCCGTTCCCAAGCGCGCATCCCGGAGCGCGCAGCGCGGAGGGTTGTCCAGTGAGCGGCGAGGTCGCAGCCCGGACGCCCTTCGAGCGCCTGGGCGGTGAAACCGGCGTGCGCAGCCTGGTCGACCGCTTCTACGACCTGATGGACCTGGAGCCGGGCTTCGCCGGCATCCGCCGCCTGCACCCGCAGACGCTGGACGGCTCGCGCGACAAGCTGTTCTGGTTCCTCTGCGGCTGGATGGGCGGCCCCAACCACTACATCGAACGTTTCGGCCACCCGATGCTGCGTGCGCGTCATCTGCCTTACGCCATCGGCATCGCCGAACGCGACCAGTGGATGGCGTGCATGATGCAGGCCATGGCCGACAACGAACTCGACGGCGCGCTGGCGCAGCGCCTGGCTGAGTCGTTTTTCGGCACCGCGGACTGGATGCGCAACAAGGGCGGCTGAGCACTGCCGGGCCGTTCTCCCGCTTCCAGCGGATGCGCGGGCAGCATGGCTGCCCCAGCATCACGTCGCCGCAGACTCCACTGCCCGATGCCAATGCCAGCGGCCCACGTGAGGAGGGTCCATGCGTGTCACGATGCGGTCGATCACCGTGGTGTTCGCCACGTTCTCGCTGGCAGCTTGCGGCGGCGGTGGTGCATCGTCGCCACCTCCTGCGGGACTGCAAAGCAGTTACCCCGCCAACGTCGCGCCGGTCGGATTCCCGCCCTACGTCTGCCTGCCGCCAGGCGGTGCCACGCAGGCGGTGATGCAGAAACTCAACGCGTTCTGGCGCAGCGCCGTGCAGGCCTGTGCCTGCGACCTGATCAGCACGCCGCAGTGCCAAAGCAACGGCTTCGTCACGCCCTTCGGCTATGGCTACATCTACTACGATCCGGCCTTCCTGAACCGGGTGGATGCGGCCTCGGGCAGCCCCCTGCCGGCCGACTTCTTCATGGCCCACGAATTCGGGCACAACATCCAGCTGGCACTGAGCCTGAACCCGCCCGGCAAGGCCAAGGAACTGCAGGCGGACTGCCTGGGCGGCTACTACGTCGGCTACCAGATCTACAGCGGCCAGGTTCGACAGTCGGACGTCGTCAGCACCTTCCAGTTCGCCTGCTCGATCGGCGACCCCTTCGTCAGCAACTGGTGGGATCCGACCCACGGCGTCTGCAGCGAGCGTGTGGCTGCCCTGCAGCGTGGCATCGACGGCCACACCCGCGGCGGCACGCCCGGCGGCAGCTGCACCTACTGATGAAGCGTTGCCGAGGAGTCTCCATGAGCACCAGGCCCGATCTTCTGCGCCCGACGGTCAGCATCGCGCTGCTGCTGGCAGCAGGCATGGCTGGAGCCGCCAACGGCGCGGCCCAGGTCTTCCGCATGCACAACAACACCGACCAGGACCTTGTGGTGCAGCACCGGCTGGCCGGCAGCGAACGCGAGTGCAGCGAAGCCGGCAGCACGTCGACGCCGCTGCGCCAGCGCGACAGGCTGCCGCTCGTCTGCCCGCAACCGGCGGGCGAACAAGGCTGGTGCGTGCGCCCGGCGCCGCGTTCAACGGCACCGGGCGGCTGGGTGTTCCTGCGCTGCACCGGTGCCGCGGGGGCGGCGCCGGTCGAGCTGAACCTGCAAGGGCGTTAGGCCCGCCTGCTCAGTTGCGCCGGCGCGCGCGCCAGCCCAGCAGTGCCAGGCCGCCGGCCATCAGCGCCACGGTGCCGGGTTCCGGCACCGGTGCCATCAGCGTGATCAGGCGCGAGTTGCCGCTGCCCGAGTCTTCGGCGACGAGGTAGATCGTGCCCAACTCGTCGATGGTCACACCTTCGATGGCCTGCGTGGTGACGCCCGACAGGTCCAGGAAGCTCAGCACGTTGCCGCTGCGGTCCAACTCGACGAGCTTCTTCGAGTCCAGGCTCAGCACCAGCAGGTTGTCGGCTGCAGCGTTGCCGGCCAGGCGGTCGACGCTGCCCAGGGTCTGGATGTCCGACAGGCTGTTCAGTCCGAACAGTGCGTTGCTGCCGCTGAACAGCACTTGCGTGCTTGCCGTGCCGCCGCCGACAGCGAAGTTCAGCGTGCTGACGCGCAGCTGCGCCGGGTTGTCCTGCTTCACCGACCAGAACTCGCCGGTGCGTGCGTCGTAGCTGATGCCTTCGGTGCCGAGGTTGCCGACGCTGGTGCTCGAGCCGGTGATTGCCACCTTGGGCTGGTTGTTCAGCGCCAGCGTGCTGCCGGCGGCGAAGCTGAAGCGGTAGGCGACTTGCGGCCGTTCGTCGACGACGACAAGCTGGCCGTTGCCCAGGTAGGTCAGGCCTTCGGCGTCGTTGTTCGAGCTGCCGGTGCCGGCCCAGTTGAAGGCCATCGTGCCCAGGGTCTGGCCGCTGCGCGAGATCTCGACGACACCCAGGCCTTCGTCGCCAACGACAAACAGCGTGCCGCGGTCGCGCGCATAGGTCACGGCCGAGGCTTCCAGGCCCAGGCCGCCCAACGTGTCGAGCTTGACGTTGGAAGCCACGCTGTAGTTCGCCAGGTTCAGCGAACTCGCGGCCGATGCGGCGGTGGCAGCCAGCGCCGCTGCCAGTGCGATGAAGGTTTTCTTCAGCATCGCCATCTCTTCAGGCCCGGCGGCGTGCCGCGACGCCGACGATGCCCAGGCCGGCCAGCAGCAGGGCCAGGCTGGCGGGTTCCGGCACCGGGGCCAGCGCAAAGACACCCGGGTTGCCGATGTCGCCCAGCGTCGAGGCGTGCGAACCGTACAGGTCGCCGGCGGCCGAGGCCACCCAGGCCGTGCCGATGGCCTGCGGCTGCAGCGCTGCCAGCGTGCCGGGGTTGGCGCTGACGTTCTGCGCACGCACGGTGCCGGCGAAGCTCTGGTCGCCATAGGTCAGGCGGTCCACCAGCGTGCCGCTGGCGTCGTAGAGGTTGATCTCGTCGCTGCGGCCGAGGTTGTTGCTGTTGTCGCCAACGACGGCGACGGTCGCCGACAGGCCCCAGGCGGCGCGGAAGGCCGAAGCCGAGGCTTCGGTGAGGATCACCGACTGCCCTGCGGCGACGATGCCGAAGCCCGAGAGGCTGACCGAGCCCGGCGTGCGCGAGCTGTCATCGAAGGACCAGCCGGCGAAGTTCAGCGCCGTGCTGCCCAGGTTGGTGAATTCGATGTACTCGCCGGTGCCGTCGGCGCCGTTGTACATGTACTCGGTGATCTGCACCTGGGCCTGGGCGGCGCCGGCCAGCAGAACGGAAAGGGCAGCGGCCAGGGCGCGCAGCGGTCGGTTCATCGGGTTCCTCCTGTCGTGGTGCCGGGCAGTCTCGAAGCCCTGTGTGACAGGGCCGCGACAGGGGTCGCAGCGGCCCCTCCCGCAGATGCGGGGTCAGCCCAGCAGCACGATCAGCGCCCCGGCGCCGCCCTGCGGCCCGGCGGCCTGCGTGAAGGCCACGACGTCGGCGCTCTGCGCCAGCCAGCGCTGCACCTTGGCCTTCAGCACCGGCTGGCGGCCGGGTGAACCATGGCCCTTGCCGTGCACCACACGCAGGCAGCGTTGGCCACGCCGTGCTGCCTCGCGCACGAAGCCGGCCAGTGCCTCGCGGGCTTCGTCGCGGCGCAGGCCGTGCAGGTCGATCTGGCCCTGGATGGCCC
>JBASTF010000087.1:0-9940 GCA_049274755.1 Rubrivivax sp.
TCTTCCAGCAGCCGCGTCAGGCCGCGCGCGGCGGCGCCCACAGGCTGCAGCAGGAAACGGTCGGTGCTGGCCGGCGCGGCGCCGGTGATGTCGAAGCGGATGCCGTCAACGACGTCGCCGCTGTTGATCGTGCGTGTCAGCGGCGGGTTCGACAGCCGCGTCAGCGTGTAGGCGCCGCTGGCCGGGTCGGGGCGCAGTTCGTAGTCGGTGGCCTGCAGTGCCGTCGGCGCCACCACCGTCATCTGCACGTTGGTGACGAAGGCGCCGGTGGCCGGGTCCTTGACGTTGTTGTTGTTCGGGATCGAGACCGGCGCGCCGATGGCGAACAGCGGCTGCGAGGCCACGCTGCCGATCGGCTCCTGCAGGTTCACGCCCAGCATCTGTTGCCCGTTGATGGCGCCGGCGATCGAGGCCGCGAGCTGGCCGATCAGGTTGCGGCCGTCGACGAGATCGGAATTCTGGAACTTCAGCAGCCCGGCGATGCTGCCGCCGCCGAGCGAGTTTTCGTCGATCACGCGCCTGGCCGCGCCCTCGCCCAGCGCCAGCGCCGAACGCGAGGGGTCGCGCGGGTCCAGCGAGATCGACAGGCGCGAGGAGATCGAACCCAGCACCAGGCGCTGGCCGCCGGCCACGAACACGCCCATCGTGCCATCGTCGGCCTCGACGGTGCTGACCTGGACCTGCTGCGCCAGCTGGCTGATCAGGCGGTCGCGTTCGTCGAGCAGGTCGTTGGGCGGTTGGCCCAGGCCGCGCGACGCGGCGATCTGGTCGTTCAGCCGCGCGATGCTGTCGGCCAGGCCGTTGACGCTGGTGACGGCGGTCTTCAGGTCGGCCGTCAGCGTGGCCTGGATGGTGTCCAGCTGCGAGGCCGCGCTCTTGAACCGTGTGGCCATGTCTTCGGCGCGTGCCAGCACCACCTGCCGCGTGGCGCTGTCGCCAGGGCGGCTGGCCAGGTCGACCAGGGCGTTCATGAACTGGCCGGCGGTGTAGCCCAGACCGGCTTCGCCGGTGGGGAACACGTCTTCCAGCTGCTGCAGCCGCTCCTGGCGCGCCGAGTCCAGCGCCGCCAGCGAACGCGCGGTGGCGGCGGCGCGGGTCACGAACTCGTCGTGCGCGCGTGTCACCGTCTTCACGTCCACGCCCTTGCCGAAGAAGCCGGCGCCGGTGTACTGGCCCTTGGCGGTGACGAGCTCGGCCTGCTGGCGCGAGTAGCCCACGACGTTGGCGTTGGCGATGTTGTTGCTGGTTGCCTCCATCGACGCGTAGCTCGCCGACATGGCGCGCAGGCCGATGGACATCAGTGGCGAAGCACCCATCGTCTGTCCCTCAGGCCATGCTGCGCTGCAGGCGCAGCGTCGTGTTGATGACGGCCGTCAGCTTGTTCGCGTAAGCCGGGTCGGTGGCATAGCCGGCACGCTGCAGGCCTTGTGCGAAGCTGCTGGCGCTGAGCTCCTTGTTCGCCGCCTTGGCCACCGTGCTGGCGTAGCGCGGGCTGTCCTTCATCAGCTTCGCGTAGTCGGCGAAGGACTCTTCGTAGCTGCCGTAGGCGCGGAACTTCGCGGTGATCTTCTGCGCCTTGCCGTTGACGTATTCGGTGGTCGTGACCTCGGCCGTCGGGCCGTTCCAGCCCGCGCCGGCCTTGATGCCGAAGAGGTTGAACGAGGGGCTGCCGTCGGTGTGCTTGATCTCCTTGCGGCCCCAGCCCGTTTCCAGCGCGGCCTGCGAGATCATGAAGTTCGCCGGGATGCCGGTGCTGGCCTCGGCGGCGCGTGCGGCGTCGGTGTGCTGCTGCACGAAGCCGGCGGCGCCGGCCTGCGGGATCTGCGTCGCCTTCGGCGTGGCCGACAGCGGCGCCGGCGTGTTGTTGGCCGAGCCGGTGGCGGGAATCGGCCCCGGCGTCAGCCCCATCTGGCGTTCCAGCTGCTTGGCGATGATGTCCGACAGACCCCCCGGCAGGCCCGAGAGCTTGGTGGCGTACTGCTGGTCCAGCATCTCGGTGCCCATGGCGCCGGCGCTGCCGCCGTCCATCAGCTCCGAGGCCTGCGTCGACGCACGCATGCTCTTCAGCAACTCGTTCATGAACAGCGCCTCGAACTGCCTGGCCGTCTCCTTGACGGCGGCCCTGGGGTCGGCCGCTGCCTGGGCCTTCAGCGAGACCAGCGAACGCTGGTCGACTTGCAATGACGAGGGAACGGCGGCCATGGCTGCGGCTTCAGATGACTTCGATGTCGGCGTTCAGCGCGCCTGCGGTTTTCATGGCCTGCAGGATGGCCAGCAGGTCCTGCGGCGTGGCGCCCAGCGTGTTCAGCGCCTTCACCACGTCGGCCAGCTTGGCGCCGGCCGGCAGGTGCATCAGCGCACCACCCTGCTGCGTGATCGCGATGTCGGACTTCTCGACGACCCTGGTCTCGCCGCTGGCCAGTGCACCCGGCTGGCTGACCTGGGGCGTGGTGCTGATCGTCACCGTCAGGCTGCCGTGCGCCACGGCACAGGTGCCCAGCGTGACGGCGTCGTTGATCACCACCGAACCGGTGCGCGCGTTCAGCACCACGCGGGCGGCGGGTTTCTCGAGTTCGACGTTCAGGTTCTCGATGTCGGCGAGGAAGCTGACGCGCTCGTCGGCGCCCGCCGGCGGGCGCAGGCTGACGGTGCGGCCGTCCAGCGCCGAGGCCACACCCGGGCCCTTGCTGCGGTTGATGGCGGCGGCCACGGCCTTCGCGGTGGCGTAGTCGCTGGCGTTCAGGCCCAGGTGCAGCACCTCGCCGTCGTGCAGCGGCGTCGGCACCGAACGTTCCACCGTCGCACCTTCGGGCACACGGCCGGCCGACAGGTGGTTGATCGTGACCTTGGAGCCGTTGGCCGAGGCGCCGGCGCCGCCGACGATGAGGTTGCCCTGCGCCAGCGCGTAGACGTTGCCGTCGGCGCCCTTGAGCGGCGTGGCGATCAGCGTGCCGCCGCGCAGGCTCTTGGCATTGCCCATCGACGAGACGTTGATGTCGATGGTCTGGCCCGGGCGCGCAAACGGCGGCAGCTGGGCCGTCACCATCACCGCGGCCACGTTGCGCAGCTGCATGCTGGTGCCCGGCGGCAGCGTGATGCCCAGCTGCTGCAGCATCGCGTTCAGCGCCTGCGTCGTGGCCGGCATCTGCGTCGTCTGGTCGCCTGTGCCGTCGAGGCCGACGACCAGGCCGTAGCCCACCAGGGGGTTGCTGCGCACGCCTTGCACGGCCGCCACTTCCTTGATGCGCGCGGCCTGCACCGGCGCCGGCCACCAGACTGCGGCGCTGGCGGCGGCAAAGGCCAGGCTCACGGCCCAGCGCAGCAGACGTTCGATCAGGCGGTCGGCGTCGATCTTCATGGGAGCCCGGCTCACAGCGGCGACATCACGCTGAGGAACACACGCTGCAGCCAGCCCACGGCCTGCGCATCGGCCTGCGCACCGCGGCCGCGGTGCTCCAGGCGCACGTTGGCGATCTGCGCGCTGGGCACGGTGTTGCCGGGCTGGATGGCACGCGGATCGACCTGGCCCGAGAAGCGCAGCACGTCGACGTTGGCGTTGACGCCGATCTGCTTCTCGCCGGCGATCAGCAGGTGGCCGTTGGGCAGCACCTGGCGCACGGTGACGGTGATGGTGCCGCTGAAGTCGTTGGTGTTTTCGGTGGCGCCCTTGCCGCCGAAGGTGTTGCCGGCGGTGGCGCCGACCGACGCGCGGCCCAGCACCTTGGCGGCGTTGACGCCCGGAATGGCGCTGATGCTGCCGCTCAGGTCGCTGCTCTTGTCGATCGAGCTCGTGCTCTTCTGGCTGGCGCTGACCTTCTCGACGATCTGCACCACCAGCGTGTCGCCGACCAGGCGCGCCCGGTGGTCTTCGAACAGCGGCCGGTAGGCGGCCGACTGGAAGATGGCGCCATTGCTCGGCGGCACCACCGGCGTCGGCTGCGGCACGGCGCTGGTGGGACCGGAGATCTCGACCGTGGGGTAGAGCGTGCCGCAGCCGCTGCACAGCACGAGCGCGGCGATGGAAGCGAACACCGGTTTCATCCCAGCTGCCCCAGCTTCTGCAGCATCTGGTCGCTGGTCTGGATGGCCTTGGAGTTCAGCTCGTAGGCACGCTGCGTGGCGATCATGCTGACCAGCTCCTCGACGACGTTGACGTTGCTGCCTTCGACGAAGCCCTGCTGCAGCGCGCCCAGGCCGTTGCTGTTCGGCGCCCCCTGCTGCGGCTGGCCCGAGGCCGCGGTTTCGCCGTAGAGGTTGCCGCCACGCGGCTCCAGGCCGGCGGGGTTCATGAAGCTGGCGAGCTGGATCTGGCCGATGGTCTGCGGCGTGGCGGTGGCGCCGGGTGTCGTCACCTGCACCGTGCCGTCGGCGCCGACCGTCACGCTCAGCGCGTTGGCCGGGATCGTGATGCCGGGCTGCACCGTGTAGCCGTTGTTCGTGACCAGCTGGCCGTTGGCGTCGACCTGGAAGGCGCCGTCGCGGGTGTAGGCGGTGCTGCCGTCGGGCATCTGGATCTGGAAGAAGCCGTTGCCCTTGATCGCCAGGTCGTAGGCATTGCTGGTCTGCTGCAGGTTGCCCTGCGCGAAGCTGCGTGTCGTGGCCGCGGTGCGCACGCCCAGGCCCACCTGCAGGCCGGTGGGCAGCTGGCTCTGTTCGGAGCTGGCCGCACCGCTCTGGCGCAGGTTCTGGTACATCAGGTCCTCGAACACGACACCGCCGCGCTTGAAGCCGTTGGTGCCGACGTTCGCGAGGTTGTTGGAGATCGCGTCCAGCTTGGTCTGCTGGCCCTCCATGCCGGTCTTGGCAATCCACAGTGATCGGATCATGGTCTGGCTTCCACGGGGAACTCGGTCCCTCATGGTCCCAGAGCTTGAGCCCGCGAAGCGCCGGATAAGCGGCGCCAAGCCGGCCATCTTCCGCCCGTTGCGGCGCACCCCTATCATCCGCCGCCATGCCCGGCACCATCACGACCACCGAGTTGTTTCTGATCGCGATGGCGATCATCTTCGCCCTGCCCTACCTGGTGTGGCGATTGGGGCGCACCGACTACTGGGCGCCGCTGGTGGTGGTGCAGATCCTCACCGGCATCGTGCTCGGCCCCGGGCTGCTGGGCCGCGCCTGGCCGGAGTTCTACGGCGCGGTGTTCACGCCCCAGGTGGTGATGGCGCTGAACGGCGTGGCCTGGTGGGCCGTGATGCTCTTCGTCTGGATCGCCGGCATCGAGCTGGACCTGCGCCAGGCCTGGAAGTACCGCCGCGAAAGTGCCGTCACCGCCGGGCTGGCGCTGGGCATGCCGCTGCTCACCGGCTGCGCCGCCGGCCTGCTGCTGCTGCAAAGCAGCGGCTGGATGGGGCCGGCCGCCCTGCCCTGGCAGTTTGTGCTGGGCATCGGCATGTCCTGCGCGGTGACGGCCCTGCCGATCCTGATCCTGCTGATGGAGAAGATGGAGATCCTGCGCCAGCCGCTGGGCCAGCGCATCCTGCGCTACGCCAGCCTGGACGACATCGCGATCTGGGGCGTGCTGGCGCTGATCCTGATGGACTGGGAACGCATCGGCCGCCAGGGTGTGTTCCTGCTCGCCTTCGCCGCGCTGGCCTGGGCCGTGCGCCGGCTGATGGTGGCGATTCCGGAACGCGACCGCTGGTACGTGGGGCTGATCTGGCTGGCCGTGGTGGCCTTCGGCGCCGACTGGTGCGGGCTGCACTTCATGGTCGGCGCCTTCCTCGCCGGCGCCGTGCTCGACGCCGAGTGGTTCCCGCAGCAGCAGATGGACCTGCTGCGCCACCACGTGCTGCTGGTGGTGATGCCGGTGTTTTTCCTGAGCACCGGGCTGCGCACGAACTGGGCGCTGGGGGGCAGCGCGGTGCTGCTGGTGGCGGCGCTGCTGCTGCTGGCCTCGGTGTCCGGCAAGCTCGTCGGGCTTCAGCTCGCCGGACGTGTGCTGCGCTGGCAGCCGGGCGAAGCCGGCATCGTCGGCTGGCTGCTGCAAACCAAGGCGCTGATCATGATCATCTTCGCCAACGTGCTGCTGGACAAGCGGCTGATCACCTCGGAGAGTTTCACCGCGCTGCTGCTGATGGCGGTGGCGAGCACGATGCTGACGGTGCCGGTGGTCGCGCCGCGGCTGAAGCGGCTGCGCAGCATCATCACGACGGCGCCAACAGCCTCGCAGCCGACTGCTCCTTCTGCTCCGCACTCCGCAGCATCTTCATCTGATGCTCGAACTGGCGTGCTGCGCTGATCATCGAGACCATGGTCTCGACGGCGCTGACGTTGCTGCCTTCCAGCGCGCCGCTCTGCAGGCGTGCCGCCGGGTCGGCCCGCAGGTCACCGTCGCTGCCGCGGAACAGGCCGTCGGTGCCGCGCTGCATCGGGCCTTCCGGCGTCACCAGCTTCAGCCGGCCCACCTGCTGCGGCCTGCCGTTGCCGACGGCCGCGGTGATGGTGCCGTCGGAGGCGATCTCGGCCGTGGCGTTGGCCGGCAGCGTGATGGGGCCGCCGTCGCCCAGCACCGGCAGGCCCGAGGGCGTGACGAGCTGGCCGTCGGGCGTCAGCTCCAGCATGCCGGCGCGCGTGTAGGCCTCGGTCCCGTCCAGCGACTGCACGGCCAGCCAGGCATTGCCCTTCATCGCCACGTCGAGGTTGCGGCCGGTGGCCTGCACCACACCGGGCTGGGCGTCGTAGCCCACCGTCGATTCGAGCGCGTAGACGCGGGTGCTGGCGCCGTCGCCGCGCACAGGCACGGCGCGGAAGGCCTGCAGCTCGGCGCGGAAGCCGGTGGTCGAGGCGTTGGCCAGGTTGTTGGCCAGCACTTCCTGGCGCTGCATCGAGGCCTTGGCCCCGCTCATCGCCAGGTAGATCAGGCGGTCCACGGCTCGGTTACCTCAGGTTCACCAGGGTCTGCAGCACCTGGTCCTGCGTCTTGATGGTCTGCGCATTGGCCTGGTAGATGCGCTGCGCGGTGATCATGTTGACCAGTTCGCCGGTGAGGTCGATGTTCGACTCTTCCAGCGCACCGGCCTGCAGCACGCCCATGCTGCCGTCGCCGGGAACGCCGACCACCGGGTCGCCCGAGGCGAAGGTGTTGCCCCAGAGGTTGCCGCCCAGCGCCTGCAGGCCCTGCGGGTTGCGGAAGGTCGCCAGTTCCACCTGGCCGGCGGGCTTGCTCTGGCCGTTGCTGTAGCGCGCCATCACGACGCCGTCGGACTCGATGGCGATCGAGGTCAGCTGGCCCGGCGCGTAGCCGTCCTGCGTCAGGTTCGTGACGCCGAAGGTCGTGCCGTACTGCGTGGCACCGGCCAGCGAGAGGTTGAAGGTCAGCGGCGTGACGATGGTGGCGCCGGCCGGGTTGACGATGGTGCCCGACAGCGTCACCGGCAGGTTGGCCAGCGAGCCGACGGGGCCGCTGCCGTCGGCGAGGAAGTCGACCGGCGCCGCGGTCATCGGGTCCGGCGCCGCGGCAGTGCCGTTCAGCGGCTGGCCGTTGGCGGTGACGAAGATGTTCCACTGGTCGGTGGCGGTCTTCTGGAAGTAGTAGGTCAGCGCCACGTCCTGGCCCTTGGCGTCGTAGACGGTGATCGAGGTCGCGTTGTTGTAGGTGTCGGGATCGGTGAAGTCGATCTGCGGCACGACGCCGGCACCCGGGTTCGTGACACCCGAGCGCGAGTCGAGGTTGAGCTCGATCTCCATCTCGGTGGTCTGGTTCGGCGCAATGCCGGCCGTGGGCAGTTGCAGCGGGCGCGCCAGACCGGGCTGGATGGTGCCGGTGCCATCGGCCGGGTAGCCCATCAGCTGCAGGCCCTGGTTGTTGACGATGCGGCCTTCGCGGTCGACCTTGAACTGGCCGTTGCGCGAGTACTGCGTCGGGCTCAGCCCGTCGGTCACCTGGAAGAAGCCGGCGCCGTTGATCGACAGGTCCATCGCGTTGCCCGTGGTGGTGATGTTGCCCTGCGTGAACTGCTGCGCAACCGCCGCGACGTTCACGCCGATGCCGATGTTGTTGGTGCCGGCGCCGTTCAGCGCCGTCGCGTACATGTCGCCGAACTCGGCGCGTGCGATCTTGGCGCCGTAGGTGTTGGCGTTGGCGATGTTGTTGCCGATCACGTCCAGGTTCTTGCTGGTCGCGTTCAAGCCGGAGAGGCCTTGCTGGAAACTCATGGCGGGGGGTCCTTGTGCGGAGTCAGTTGAAGGCCTTGATGTCGCTGTAGCCGACGTTGCCGGAACGCGCCAGCTCGAGCTGCAGTGCGCCGCCCTCGGTGGCGACGGCGTAGACGCGGTCGCGCATCAGCGCCGTGCTGGCGACGGCGGCGGTGCCGGACTGGGCGGTGACGCGGAAGGTGTAGAGGCTGCCGTCGGCAACCTTGCCGGCGGCCCATTCGAACGAACCGACGCCGGCCGAGGCCGCGCCGAGCTGGAGGGTGTCGACGACGGTGCCGCTGGCGTTCAGCACCTCGACCTTCACGGTGTCGGCGGCGCCGGCCAGCTCGAAGGCGCCGACGCCGACGCCGTTTTCGATCCACAGGCCGTTGCCCTTCAGCGTCACGTCGCGGCCGACCAGGGCCGCGCCCTGCAGCGTCTGCATCTGCAGGAACTGCGAGTTCAGGCCTTCGACCGTGGTGTTCAGCTTGGTCAGCCCGTCGACGGTGCTGATCTGGGCCATCTGGCTGGTGATCTGCGCGTTGTCCATCGGGTTCAGCGGGTCCTGGTTCTGCATCTGCGTCACCAGCAGCTTCAGGAAGCGGTCGGAACTCGCGGCCTGGCTGTTCTTGCCCGTCGTCGCCGGGGTGCTGGTGCCGTTGATGGCGTTCAGCGTGTCGGTGGAGAAAGTCGTCATTGCGCTGCGCCCTCGGGTCAGCCCTGGCCCATCTGCAGCGTCTTCTGCAGCAGGTTGCGGGTGGTGTTCATCACTTCGATGTTGTTCTGGTACGAACGCGAGGCCGAGATCATGTTGACCATCTCCTCCACCGCGTTGACGTTGCTGTAGGTCACGTAGCCCTCGGCGTCGGCCGCCGGATGTTTGGGGTCGTGCACGCGCCGGCCCGGACTCTGGTCTTCGGCGATCGTCGAGACGGTGACGCCGGCGGCGCTGTCGGGGCTGTTGCCGGCGCCCATCAGCGCCGTCTGGAACACGACCTGGCGCGCCTTGTAGGCCCGGCCGTCGGGGCCGGCCACGGTGTCGGCATTGGCCAGGTTGGAGGCGACGACGTTGAGGCGCTGGCTCTGGGCGCTGACGGCGCTGGACGAGACGTCGAAGATGCGGAACATGCTCATGCGCGGTCGCCTCAGGCCTGGTTGTAGTTCTTCATCGCCGCCAGCATCGTGCTGACGCTGCCGTTGATGAAACGCAGCGTGGACTCGTACCTC
Organism: Rubrivivax sp.; assembly: GCA_049274755.1. GTDB lineage: Bacteria > Pseudomonadota > Gammaproteobacteria > Burkholderiales > Burkholderiaceae_C > Rubrivivax. Next base: position 9,364 of record JBASTF010000087.1, read on the forward strand.
AACGTGTTGTCGGCAAAGGCCGCACGCTCGCGGTCCATGTCGACGGTGTTGCGGTCGAGGTTGGTCTGCGCCGGCCTGGCGTAGCGCAGATCGGGCGGCACGCGGCTGCCGCTGCCTTCGTCGAGCAGGCCACGGGCGATCGGGCCACCCAGCGTGCCGTTGCCCGCCGCGCTCCCGGCCTGCGAACCGGTGGCCTGGCGCAGCGCCTGCGCGAAGTTGAAGTCGCGCGCCACGTAGCCCGGCGTGTCGGCGTTGGCGATGTTGCTGGCGATCAGCCGCTGACGCTCGGCACGCAGCACCAGCGCTTCGGTCTGGAAGTCGAGCGAGCCGGTGAGGCGGTTGATCATGGGTGGGCGGTCTGGTGCGGGTTGTGGCGGCATTCTTGGCCGCCCCCTGCCCCGACATAAGCGCGAATAAACGGCCCAACACCCGCCTGTTCCTCGCCTTGGCGGCGCCACCCTCGCCCTAAAGTGCGACGCGTGAACAAGCTGCTTCAGTCCGTCTGCTGCCTGCCCGCCGTGCTGGCTGCCCTGCCCGCTGCGGGCCAGGCGCTGCCGCCCGACGCGCTGACCCGCGC
>JBASTF010000088.1:0-1718 GCA_049274755.1 Rubrivivax sp.
GGGCAGGGCCGCGGCGCCGGCCAGCGCCAGCGTGGCGGCGGATTGCAGCAGGTCGCGGCGTTCGGGTGAATCAGGGCTCATCGTCGTTGCTCCTTGCGCGTGGAATGGACGCCGGCATGCTGCCTGCGGTCTGCTGACAACCGCTGTCAGGGTTTGGCAGCCGCGCCGTCAAACACCCGGACAGGGTTGCCGGACGCTGCGGTCGGCCAGGGCCGGCAGCTGTTCGTGCACGCCGAGGTTGGAACATCACTGCCGGCCCTCGGGCACGGTGGCGATGCCCGGGCGGCCGATGCCGATGGCGGCAATTCCAGTCAGGCCGGCATCGCCCCGGCCTGTGTGCGCCTGGCCGAGGTGGTGCTGGCCTGCGGCTTCAGGCACTTCGCGCGTTTTGCGCAGGACGACCAGCTGCGTTGTGGCCAGGCGCCGTCGGCGACGCTGCTGCGCCGCCGCGGCGCCTGAAGCGCAGCGGTCTCAGGCCATCACAAACGGCAACTCCCGCAGCCGCTTGCCCGTCAGCTTGGCCACCGCGTTTGCAAACGCCGGCGCCAGCGGCGGCAGGCCGGGTTCACCAACGCCGGTGGGGGCATCGCCGCTGGGCACGATGTGCACGGCGATCTTCGGCATCTGCGGCATGCGCGCCACCGTGTAGTCGCTGAAGTTGCTCTGCTCGACGGCACCGTCCTTAAAGGTGATGGCGGCGCCGGGCAGGCACATGCCCAGCGCCATCAGCGCCGCGCCCTGCACCTGGGCCTGCACGTTCAGCGGGTTCACCGCGAAGTTGCAATGCACGCCGGCCGTGGCTTCCAGCAGCTGTGGCTGGCCGTCCTTCAGCCGGGCCTGCACGACGTAGGCGACCACGGTCTCGAAGGACTCGTGCACCGCCACGCCCCAGGCCACGCCGCGCGGCAGGGCCTTCTTGCCGTAGCCCGACTTCGCCACCGCCAGCTCCAGCGCCGCCAGGTGGCGCGGGTGGTGGCCGGCGAACTGCGCACGCCGCCAGGCCACCGGGTCCTGCCCGGCCCTGGCCGCGACTTCGTCGACCAGGGTCTCCATCACGAAGGCGGTGTGTGTGTGGCCCACCGAGCGCCACCACAGCACCGGCACGTTCTGCTTCGGGTGCTGCACCTGCAGCGCCAGCGGCAGCGCATACGGCGTGTCGGCGACGCCTTCGACGCTGACGGCATCGACACCGTCCTTCACCATGAAGGGCTCGAAGGGTGTGCCGGTGATGATGCTCTGGCCGACGATGCGGTGCTGCCAGGCCAGCACCCGGCCCTGGGCATCGAGGCCGATCTCGGCGCGGTGCATGTGCGCCGGGCGGTAGTAGCCGCCGCGGATGTCGTCTTCGCGGCTCCACATCAGCTTCAGCGGCTCGCGCCGGCCCCGGGCGCGCCAGGCCTTCGCGACTTGCGCCGCTTCGACGAGGTAGTCCGAGGTCGGCACGCCGCGGCGGCCGAAGCCGCCGCCGGCCATCAGCGTGTGCAGCTGCACCTTGTCGGGCGCCAGGCCCAGGGTCTGCGCGACGGCCGCCTGGTCCACGGTCTGGAACTGCGAACCGACCCACACCGTGCAGCCATCGTCGCGCAGGGCGATGACGCAGTTCAGCGGCTCCATCGGCGCATGGGCCAGGTAGGGGAAGTGGTACTCGGCCTCGATGCGCTGCGGCGCCGCGGCCAGCGCAGCGGCATCGAAAGCCGGCTTCTTGCCGGCCACCGGCG
>JBASTF010000089.1:0-10305 GCA_049274755.1 Rubrivivax sp.
GGCCGTGGCGGGCGCGCTGCTGTCGGGTGAGCACAAGGCCGTGCTGCTGGGCAACGCCGCCGCGCAGCATCCGCAGGCTTCGGCGCTGCTGGCGCTGGCGCAGTGGATCGCCGCCAACACCGGTGCCAGCTGTGGCTATCTCGGTGAAGCGGCCAACAGCGTCGGCGCACAACTGGTGGGTGCGCTGCCGGGCGCCGGCGGCCTGAACGCCGGCCAGATGCTGACGCAGCCGATGAAGGCGCTGCTGCTGCTGAACCTGGAGCCGGTGCTGGACAGCGCCGATGCTGCCGCAGCCAAGGCCGCGCTGGCTGCCTCGGGGCTGGTCGTCGCGCTGACGTCCTTCAAGGACGCGATGGTCGACAACGCCGACGTGCTGCTGCCGATCGCGCCGTTCACCGAAACCGCCGGCTGCTTCGTCAATGCCGAAGGCCGGGTGCAGAGCTTCCACGGCGTCGTCAAGCCGTTGGGCGATGCCCGCCCGGGCTGGAAGGTGCTGCGAGTGCTGGGCAACCTGCTGGGCCTGCCGGGCTTCGAACAGGAAAGCGCCGAAGAAGTGCGGGCCGAGGCGCTGGGCGATCTGGCTGCCGTGGCCACGCGCCTGGACAACGGCACGGCTGCCGCACCCGCGGTGGCTGCCGCTGCAGCAGGCCTGGAGCGCATTGCCGACGTGCCGATCTACAGCACCGACATGCTGGTGCGCCGCGCCACGTCGCTGCAGCTTGCCAGCGACGCAAATGCGCCGGTGGCCGGCATCTCCAGCAAGGTCTGGCGCGAACTCGGCCTGCAGGCCGGCGCCAAGGTGCTGCTGGGCCAGGGGCAGGGCGCCTTGCTGATCGCTGCGCGTGAAGACGCCAGCCTGGCCGACAACGCCGTGCGTGTGGCCGCCGGCCATGCGGCCACCGTGGCCCTGGGGCCGATGTTCGGCGCCATCACGGTGGAGAAGGCCTGATGAGCATGTTCGACCCCCTGCACCAGTTTGCAAACGGCCTGCTCGGCCCCACGCTGTGGCTCGTTCTCTGGAGCCTGATCAAGATCGTCGTCGTCGTGCTGCCGCTGATGGGCTGCGTGGCCTACCTGACGCTGTGGGAACGCAAGGGCATCGGCTTCACGCAGATCCGCCTCGGCCCCAACCGCGTCGGCCCCTTCGGCCTGCTGCAGCCGATCGCCGACGCCGTGAAGCTGATCTTCAAGGAGATCATCCGCCCGACAGCGGCGAACAAGGGCCTGTTTTTCCTCGGCCCGGTGATGACCATCATGCCGGCGCTGGCGGCCTGGGCCGTGGTGCCCTTCGGCCCCGAGGTGGCGTTGGCCAACGTCAACGCCGGCCTGCTGTTCCTGATGGCCATCACCTCGCTCGAGGTCTACGGCGTCATCATCGCCGGCTGGGCCAGCAACTCGAAGTACGCCTTCCTGGGCGCGCTGCGGGCATCGGCGCAGATGGTCAGCTACGAAATCGCGATGGGCTTCTGCCTGGTCGTCGTGCTGATGGTCGCCGGCACGATGAACATGAGCGAGATCGTCACCGGCCAGGGCAAGGGCATGTTCGCGAACATGGGCGTCGGCCTGCTGTCGTGGAACTGGCTGCCGCTGCTGCCGATCTTCGTCGTCTACTTCATCGCCGGTCTGGCCGAGACCAACCGCCACCCCTTCGACGTCGTCGAAGGTGAATCGGAGATCGTCGCCGGCCACATGATCGAGTACTCGGGCATGTCGTTCGCGATGTTTTTCCTGGCCGAGTACGCGAACATGATCCTGGTCAGCACACTCTGCGTGCTGCTGTTCCTGGGCGGCTGGCTGTCGCCGTTTGCCTTCCTGGACTTCATTCCGGGCTGGATCTGGCTGGCCATCAAGGTGTTTGTCGTCGTCACGATGTTCCTGTGGGTGCGGGCCACGTTCCCGCGCTTCCGCTACGACCAGATCATGCGTCTGGGCTGGAAGATCTTCATTCCCATCACGCTGGTCTGGCTGGTCGTCGTCGGCCTGTGGATCCAGTCGCCGTTCAATATCTGGGTGACGCCATGAGCACGATCACGGCCATCAAGGACGTCTTCTCCAGCATGCTGCTGGCCGAACTCTTCAAGGGCATGAAGCTGACCGGCCGGTACTTCATGTCGAAGAACATCACCATCCAGTTCCCGGAAGAGAAGACGCCGCTGTCGCCGCGTTTCCGCGGCCTGCATGCGCTGCGCCGCTACGACAACGGCGAAGAACGCTGCATCGCCTGCAAGCTCTGCGAAGCCGTGTGCCCGGCGATGGCCATCACCATCGAGTCCGACGTGCGCGCCGACGGCAGCCGCCGCACCACACGCTACGACATCGACCTGACGAAGTGCATCTTCTGCGGCTTCTGCGAAGAGAGCTGCCCGGTGGACTCCATCGTCGAGACCCATGTCTTCGAGTACCACGGCGAAAAGCGCGGTGACCTGTACTTCACGAAGGACATGCTGCTGGCCGTCGGCGACCGCTACGAAAAAGAGATCGCCGCCAACCGCGCAGCAGACGCGAAGTACCGCTGAAGGGCGCACAAGAACATGACATCCCTGACCGCGCTCTTCTACATCTTCTCCGCGGTGCTGCTGTTTGCGGCCTTCCGCGTCATCACGGCGCGCAGCACGGTGCATGCCGCGCTGTACCTGGTGCTGGCCTTCTTCAGCGCCGCCTGCGTCTGGATGCTGCTGCGTGCCGAGTTCCTGGCCATCACGCTGGTGCTGGTCTACGTCGGCGCGGTGATGGTGCTGTTCCTGTTTGTCGTGATGATGCTGGACATCAACACCGACAGCTTCCGCGAAGGCTTCTGGAAACACTTCCCGGTGGCCGGCCTGGTCGGCGCCGTCATCGCGTTGGAGATGGCCCTGGTGCTGATGCGCGGCCACCGCCAGAGCGATGCGCCGCTGCCGGGCGCCAAGGCGCTGCAGCTGGGCAACACGCACATGCTGGGCATCGAGCTGTACACGAACTACTTGTACGCGCTGCAGATCGCCGCGGTGCTGCTGCTGGTGGCCATCATCGCCGCCATCGCGCTGACGCTGCGTGGCCGCAAGGACAGCCGCCACCAAGACCCGAGCCAGCAGGTCAAGGCCAAGAAGGCCGACCGGCTGCGCATCGTCAAGCTGGCACCGACGGTGGAAGCGCCGTCCGTGCCCAAGCAGGCCAACGAAGGAGGGCAGGCGTGATGGGCACGATCACCCTCGGGCACTACCTGTCGCTGGGCGGCCTGCTGTTTGCGCTGTCGGTCATCGGCATCTTCCTGAACCGCCGCAACCTCATCGTGCTGCTGATGGCCATCGAGCTGATGCTGCTGGCCGTGAACCTGAACTTCGTCGCCTTTTCGCACTACCTGGGCGACATGGCGGGCCAGGTCTTCGTGTTCTTCATCCTGACGGTGGCTGCGGCCGAATCGGCCATCGGCCTGGCGATCCTCGTCGTGCTGTTCCGCAACCGCGCATCGATCAACGTCGAAGAACTCGACGAGCTCAAGGGCTGAGATGGCTGCCTCGATCTCCCAGAACCTGCTTCTCACGGTGCCGCTGGCGCCGCTGGTCGGTGCCATCGTTGCCGGCCTGTTCGGCAAGACCGTGGGCCGCCGCGGCGCGCACACGGTCACCATCCTCGGCGTGCTGATCGCCTTCATCTGCTCGGCGATGGTGCTGAAGGCGGTGGCCGTCGACGGCGCCCGCTTCGCCGGCACCATCTACGAATGGGCCAGCATCGGCGGCCTGAAGATGGAGATCGGCTTCCTCGTCGACGGCCTGACGGCGATGATGATGTGCGTCGTGACCTTCGTGTCGCTGATGGTGCACGTTTACACCATCGGCTACATGGAAGAGGACCCGGGCTACCAGCGCTTCTTCTCCTACATCTCGCTGTTCACCTTCAGCATGCTGATGCTGGTGATGAGCAACAACTTCCTGCAGCTGTTCTTCGGCTGGGAGGCGGTGGGCCTGGTGTCCTACCTGCTGATCGGCTTCTGGTTCAAGAAGCCGACGGCGGTGTTCGCCAACATGAAGGCCTTCCTGGTGAACCGCGTCGGCGACTTCGGTTTCATCCTCGGCATCGGCCTCGTCGTGGCCTATGCCGGCACGCTGAACTACGGCGAAGCCTTCGCCAAGAGCGGTGAGCTGGCCAAGCTGAGTTTCCCCGGCAGCGACTGGATGCTCGTGACGGTGATCTGTGTGTGCCTGTTCATCGGTGCGATGGGCAAGAGCGCCCAGGTGCCGCTGCACGTGTGGCTGCCCGATTCGATGGAAGGCCCGACACCGATCTCGGCGCTGATCCATGCCGCGACGATGGTGACGGCCGGCATCTTCATGGTGGCGCGCATGTCGCCGCTGTTCGAGCTGTCGGACGCCGCGCTGAGCTTCGTGCTTGTGATCGGTTCGGTCACGGCGCTGTTCATGGGCTTCCTGGGCATCATCCAGAACGACATCAAACGTGTCGTCGCCTACTCCACGCTCAGCCAGCTCGGCTACATGACGGTGGCGCTGGGGGTCTCGGCCTACTCGGTGGCGGTGTTCCACCTGATGACTCACGCCTTCTTCAAGGCGCTGCTGTTCCTGGGTGCGGGCTCGGTGATCATCGGCATGCACCACGACCAGGACATCCGCAACATGGGCGGCCTGCGCAAGCACATGCCCATCACCTGGATCACCTCGCTGCTGGGCTCGCTGGCGCTGATCGGCACGCCGCTGTTCGCCGGTTTCTACTCGAAGGACTCGATCATCGAGGCCGTGCATGCCAGCCACCTGCCGGGCGCCGGCTTTGCGCTGTTCGCGGTGACGCTGGGTGTGTTCGTGACGGCGTTCTACTCGTTCCGCATGTACTTCCTGGTGTTCCACGGCAAGGAGCGTTTCCACCACAAGCCGTTCCCGGGCGAACACGACCACCACGACGATGGCCACCACCACGACGCAACACCGCACGAGTCGCCCTGGGTCGTCACCGCACCGCTGCTGCTGCTGGCCGTGCCCTCGGTGGTCATCGGTTACCTGACGATCCAGCCGATGCTGTACGGCGAGTTCTTCAAGGACGCGATCTTCGTCGACGCCGCCAAGCACCCGGCGATGAAGGAACTGGCCGAAGGTTTCCACGGTGCCGGCGCGATGGCGCTGCACAGCCTGCAGACGCTGCCGTTCTGGCTGGCGCTGGGCGGTGTCGTCGTGGCCTGGCTGTTCTACCTGAAGGCGCCGGCGATTCCGGCTGCCATCGACCGTGTGCTGAAGCCCTTGCGCACCGTGCTCGAGAACAAGTACTACTTCGACTGGTTCAACGAAAAGGTGCTGGCCGTGCTGGCGCGGGGCACCGGCACCGCGCTGTGGAAGGGCGGCGACCAGACCATCATCGACGGCGTCGTCGTCAACGGCTCGGCGCGTGCCGTCGGCCTGCTGGCCGGCGCGGTGCGGCTGGTGCAGACCGGCCACCTGTACTGGTACGCGCTGGTGATGCTGCTGGGCATCTTCGGCTTCATGACCTGGCGTCTGTGGCCCAGCGTGCTGCAACCGGCGCTCGCGAGCCTGATGCGCTGACCGCGGACAAAGAAGAAGAGAGCAAAGAATGGGTCTCCTGAGTCTCGCGATCTGGCTGCCAATCGCCTTCGGCGTGCTGCTGCTGGCGGTGGGCAACGACCGCAACGCCGGTGTCGTGCGCGGCATCGCGCTGGTCGGCGCCATTGCCGCGTTTGCCGTCACGCTGCCGCTGATCAGCGGTTTCGACAACGGCAGCGCGGCCATGCAGTTCCAGGAGAAGCTGTCCTGGATCGCACGCTTCAACGTCAACTACCACCTGGGCGTCGACGGCCTGTCGGTGTGGTTCGTGCTGCTGACGGCCTTCATCACCGTCGTCGTCGTCATCGCCGGCTGGGAGGTCATCACCGACCGCGTGGCGCAGTACAACGGCGCCTTCCTCATCCTCTCGGGGCTGATGGTCGGTGTGTTCTCGGCCGTCGACGGCCTGCTGTTCTACGTCTTCTTCGAAGCGACGCTGATCCCGATGTACATCATCATCGGCGTCTGGGGCGGGCCGCGGCGTGTCTACGCGGCCTTCAAGTTCTTCCTCTACACGCTGCTGGGTTCGCTGCTGATGCTGGTGGCCCTGGTCTACCTGTACTACAAGAGCGGCGGCAGTTTCGACATCCTGGCCTGGCACAAGCTGCCGCTGCCCTTGTCGGCGCAGGCGTTGCGGTTCTTCGCGTTTTTCGCGGCGTTCTCGGTGAAGGTGCCGATTTGGCCGGTGCACACCTGGCTGCCCGACGCCCACGTCGAGGCGCCGACCGGCGGCTCGGTGGTGCTGGCGGCCATCATGCTGAAGCTGGGCGCCTACGGCTTCCTGCGCTTCTCGATGCCGATCGCCCCCGACGCGGCGCGTGAATACGCCTGGGTGATGATCGCGCTGAGCCTGATCGCCGTGCTGTACATCGGCCTCGTGGCCCTGGTGCAGCAGGACATGAAGAAGCTGGTGGCCTACAGCTCGATCGCCCACATGGGCTTCGTGACGCTGGGCTTCTTCATCTTCAACGAACTCGGCGTCGTCGGCGCCATCGTGCAGATGATCAGCCACGGCTTCGTCTCGGGCGCGATGTTCCTGTGCATCGGCGTGCTCTACGACCGTGTGCACAGCCGCGAGATCTCGTCCTACGGCGGTGTCGCCAACACGATGCCCAAGTTCGCCGCCTTCGCCGTGCTGTTTGCGATGGCCAACTGCGGCCTGCCGGGCACCGCGGGCTTCGTCGGCGAATGGATGGTGATCCTGGGCGCCGTGAAGTTCAACTTCTGGATCGCCGCGCTGGCCTCGACGACGCTGATCTTCGGCGCTGCCTACACGCTGTGGATGGTCAAGCGCGTCTACTTCGGCGACGTCGCCAACGACGACGTGAAGGCGCTGACCGACATCAACGGCCGCGAGTTCACGATGCTGGCGGTGCTGGCCATCGCCGTGCTGTGGATGGGCCTGCACCCCAAGCCCGTTACCGACGTGATGCAGACCTCGGTGAGCGAACTGCTGAAGCACGTCGCCACCTCGAAGATCCAGTGACGCTGCCGCAACCTACAACATGACCACGATGAACTGGCTCGTCATCTACCCCGAGGTCTGGCTGCTGCTGGCGGCCTGCGTGATCACGATCGCCGACCTCTTTGTCACCGACCCCGCGCGCAAGCAGACCTTCTGGCTGACGCAACTGGCCGTCGGCGTGTTTGCGCTGCTGCACCTGTGGCAGTTCGACGGCGGCGCCACGGCCTACGGCATGCGCGGCAGCGTCGTCACCGACCCGATGGGCCATCTGCTGGCCTTCTTCGCCGCCGTCTCCGTGATGGCGACCATCGCCTACGCGCGCCCCACGCTGGCGGGCCGCGAGATGATGAAGGGCGAGTTCTTCACGCTGACGATGTTCGTGCTGCTGGGCATCTCGGTGATGACCTCGGCCAACAACTTCCTCATCGTCTACCTCGGCCTGGAGGTGATGAGCCTGTCGCTGTACGCGCTGACGGCGCTGCGTCGCGACCACGCCATCAGCACCGAAGCGGCGATGAAGTACTTCGTGCTCGGCGCGCTGGCTTCGGGTTTCCTGCTGTACGGGCTGTCGATGATGTACGGCGCCACCGGTTCGCTGGAGATTCCCAAAGTCTTCGAGCGCATCGCCAACAACCCGGCGATCAACCGCGAGGTGCTGGTCTTCGGCGTCGTCTTCGTCGTCGCCGGCCTGGCTTTCAAGCTCGGTGCCGTGCCCTTCCACATGTGGGTGCCCGACGTCTACCAGGGCGCGCCGACCTCGATCACGCTGCTGATCGGCGGTGCGCCGAAGTTCGCGGCCTTTGCCATCACGATCCGGCTGCTGGTGGAAGGCCTGCTGGGTCTGGCGGTGGACTGGCAGCAGATGTTCATCGTGCTGGCCGTGGGCTCGCTGATCGTCGGCAACATCGCCGCCATCGCGCAGAGCAACCTGAAGCGCATGCTGGCGTATTCGACCATCGCGCAGATGGGCTTCATCCTGCTGGGCCTGTCGGCCGGCGTCGTCAGCGGCAACACGCTGAGCGCAGGCAATGCCTACAGCTCGGCGATGTTCTACGTCGTCGCCTATGTGTTGACGACGCTGGGCACCTTCGGCCTCATCATGTTCCTGTCGCGCCAGGGCTTCGAAAGCGAGAACATCGGCGACCTCGCCGGCCTCGCCAAGCGTGCGCCCTGGGTCGCCGGCGTGATGACGGTGTTCATGTTCTCGCTGGCCGGCATTCCGCCGATGGTGGGCTTCTACGCCAAGCTGGCCATCCTGCAGGCGCTGATCACGACCAACGTCACGCTCTACCTGTGGCTGGCCATCCTGGCCGTGCTGCTGTCGCTGGTGGGCGCGTTCTACTACCTGCGTGTCGTCAAGGTGATGTACTTCGACGAACCGGTGCAGACCGGGCCGGTGCTGCAAGGCCGTGGTGTCAGCGCGCTGCTGGCCGTCAACGGCCTGGCCGTGCTCGGCTTCGGCCTGCTGCCTGGCGGACTGATGGCGATCTGCCGCGACGCCATCATCAAGGCACTGGCCACCTGAGACTGTGGACCACGCCGCCGAGGTCTGGCTGGTGATCGTGCTGGCCCTGGTGGCGGCCAACCTGCCGTTTGCCAACGAGCGCCTGTTGGTCATCGGCCCGAAACGCGCGCCGAAGGCCCTGGGCTGGCGCCTCGTTGAACTGGCGCTGCTGAGCTACGGCGCTGGCGCAATGCTCGAAGCCCGCATCGGCCAGCGTGCAGCGCAGGGCTGGCAGTTCTTCGCCGCCGGCGCGTGTTTGTTCCTGAGCTTCGCCTTCCCGGGTTTTGTCTGGCGCTACCTGCGCCGCGGAGCGGCCGGTGGCTGAGCCCGACGACGCCCACCTCGTCGAACGCCGCACCGGCGGGCGCACGCTGCTGGAAGGTGGTTTCCTCGAAGTGCGGCGCGACGACGTGCTGCTGCCTGACGGCACGACGGCCACACGCGAGTACATCCGCCACCCGGGCGCCGTGGCCATCGTGCCGCTGCTGGACGACGGCCGTGTCATCGTCGTGCGCCAGTTCCGCTACCCCATCGCCAAGAGCATCGTCGAGTTCCCGGCCGGCAAGCTCGATGCCGGCGAAGACATCCTGGCCTGCGCACGCCGCGAACTGCAGGAAGAAACCGGCTACCGCGCGCGCGAATGGGCTTTTGCCTGCGAGATCCACAACGCCGCGGCCTACTCCACCGAGAGCATCTGGATCTTCTTCGCGCGCGGCCTGGTGGCCGGCGCGCAGCGGCTGGACCAGGGTGAGTTCCTCGACGTGTTGGCGATGCAGGAAGCCGAGCTCGATGCACTCGCCGCCGGCAACGGCCTGCCCGACGTCAAGACGCGCATCGGCCTGCAATGGCTGCAGCGCTGGCGCGCCGGTGCGTGGTCTTTGCAATGGCAGCCCGACCCCGACGCCACGTCGCTTCTATGATGCGCCGATGAAGGTGTTGAACCTGCGCTGTGCCAACGGGCATGGCTTCGAGGGCTGGTTTGCGTCCGACGACGAGTTCATGGACCAGAACGGCCGTGGCCTTGTCGAATGCCCGCTGTGTGCCGACCGGGTCGTCACACGCATGCCGACGGCGCCGCGGCTGAACCTCTCCGGCGCGCGCGAGGCAGCACCGGCCAGACCCACCGAACCGGCAGCCGCCGACCTCCAGGCCGCCTGGCTGCAGGCCGTGCACCACATGCTGGCCAACACCGAGGACGTCGGCGAACGTTTTGCCGAGGAGGCCAGGCGCATCCACTACGGCGAGACCGAAAACCGCGGCATCCGCGGCGAAGCCTCGGCCGACGAGCGCCAGGCGCTCAGCGACGAAGGCATCGAGGTGATGACGATCCCGGTGCCGCGGGCGCTGAAAGGTCCGGTGCAGTAAAGACCTTGCTGCGGCGCCGACGAGGCGCCTGACGCTGTTGCAACACGACCTCAAAAAGTCTCTGAGAGAACTCTTGAATCAATCGAGGCATCCATCTACAGTGGGCCATCTTCCACTGCCACAGGTGTCCAGCATGTTCCTCCGGTCCATTCGCACCTTGCTAACGCACCGTTCGCTGCTGCTCTGCAGCCTGTCCACGCTGGCGGGCGCTGCCGCGTCGGCGGCCACGGTCACGGTCGAAAACATCGGCCCGGTGATGGTCTACAGCCTGTCCAACGACGGCCAGGCTGCGGCCGGCCAGGACGCCAGTTTCGAAACCTTCCGCTGGACAGCGGCCGGCGGCGTCGTGATGCTGGGCCGCAACAGCGTCGCGGCCCTGGGCGTCGGCGGCGGTGTGCCGCGCATCTCGGGCGACGGCCAGGTGGTGGCGG
>JBASTF010000090.1:0-2457 GCA_049274755.1 Rubrivivax sp.
CGCCGGGGCCGGCTGGGTGGCCTGCGGCTCGAACGGCGGGTCGAACTTCGGGTCCGGCGAGAGTGGCGTGGGTTGCGTGTCGTCGCTGGCGCTCATGGGGTGGGGACTGCTGTCGGTCGGATGTCGCGGGAAGGATACCAATACACCTGGCCATCACGCTCTTCCAGCGTGATGGCCGTCAGCCGGCCGCGGCCGCAGGGGCCGCCGGCGCAGCGGCCGTCGCGCGGTTCGTAGACGGCACCGTGGATGGAGCAGAGGATCCAGCGTTTGTCGGCGTCGAGGAACTCGCCGGGCTGCCAGTCCAGCTCGGCCGGCACATGGGCGCAGCGGTTGACGTAGGCCACGGCGCGGCCTTCGAAGCGCAGCGCAAAAGCCCGCGCCGGCTGGCGGTATTGCAGGATGTCCCAGACCAGGGCCCGGCCCTTCTCGACCAGCTGGTCCGAGCTGCACAGCGGCTCGGGCTCGAACACCGGCTCATCCATGGGCCAGCAGCCAGTCCTGCAGTTCACGTGTGCTGTGGGCGACGAACAGCGGCTCGAAGACCTCGAAGGCCGCGGGCTCGTGGGCGCCGTAGCTGACGCCGATGGACGCCGCGCCGGCATTCGCCGCCAGCTGCAGGTCGTGAGTGGTGTCGCCGATCATCAGCGTGCGCTCGGGCGGCACGCCGAACTCGCGCATCAGTTCCAGCAGCATGCGCGGGTCGGGCTTGCCGGCGGTTTCGTCGGCGGTGCGCGAGCCGTCGAACATCGCGCCCAGCTGCGACTGCGCCAGCGCCAGGTCCAGCCCGCGCCGCGCCTTGCCGGTGGCCACGGCCAGCAGGTGGTTGCGGCCGCGCAGCGCCTGCAGCATCTCGGTGGTGCCGGGGAATAGCACCACCTCGTGCTGGCGCGCGAAGTAGTGGTGGCGGTAGCGGTTGCCGAGCTCGGGGTAGCGGTCGGCCGGCAGCCCCGGCGCCGCGTGCTGCAGCGCTTCCTGCAGGTTCAGGCCGATGACGTAGGCCGCCTGCGCGTCGCTGGGCACCTCGACGCCGAGGTCGCGGCAGGCCGCCTGGATGCAGCGCACGATGAGGCCGGTGCTGTCGAACAGCGTGCCGTCCCAGTCGAAGGCGATGAGGTCGAAACGTCGTGTGCTCATGGGGTGTTCAGCAGTGTCTCGCAGTCGGCGGGCAGCGGCGATTGCAGGGTGATGCGGGTGCCGCTGGCCGGGTGGTCGAAGGCCAGTTCGCGGGCATGCAGGAACATGCGCGTGAAGCGCCGCTCCTTGGCGACCTGCTTGTTCAGCACGAAGTCGCCGTACTTGGGGTCGCCGACGATGGGGTGGCCGGCATGCGCCAGGTGCACGCGGATCTGATGCGTGCGCCCGGTTTTCAGGCTGATGTCGAGCAGCGTGAACGCGCCGCAGGCCTTCGCCGAACGGATCAGCGTGATCGACCGCCGGCCGTCTTCGTGCGCCGGCGACACCACCTTCACGTGGCGCTCGCCGGCGGTGTCCAGCGTCTTGTGCAGCGGCTGGTCGATGACCTTCAGGCCCTTCGGCCAGTTGCCGGCCACCAGGGCCTGGTACATCTTGCCGGTGTCGCGGGCGCGGAACTGGTCCTGCAGCGCCACCAGGGCGCTGCGTTTCTTGGCCAGCAGCAGCACGCCCGAGGTTTCCTTGTCCAGCCGGTGCACCAGTTCCAGGAACTTCGCGTCGGGCCTGGCCTTGCGCAGCTGCTCGATGACCCCCGAGCTGACACCGCTGCCGCCATGCACGGCCACGCCGGCGGGTTTGTCGACGGCCAGCAGGTGTTCGTCCTCGAACAGCACCGGGAACTCGCGCGCCGGCACGGCGAGCACAGCCTTCTCCGGCAGCCGCACCGGCGGCACGCGGATCTCGTCGCCGGCCGCCACCCGGGTGTCGGCCGCCGCGCGGCCCTTGTTCACACGCACCTCGCCCGAGCGGATGACGCGGTAGACGTGGGTCTTGGGCACACCTTTCAGCACCCGCAGCAGGAAGTTGTCCAGGCGCTGGCCGGCCGATTCCGGGTCCACCGTGATGCGCTGCACCCGGGGTGCCGCGGCAGCGGTGCTTGGCCCTATAATCCGTCGCTCCACGTTCCCGCTGTAAGTGCTTGATTCTTGGGAGTTTACCCGGGCAACTACAGCCACCGTGGTGAGTGATGCAGCGCCCGGGCGCTGCACGCGGGCCGGCCGCCAAAGCGGCCCGGCGGCGTGTGGCCCCGGTCGGCAAGAGAAACGAAGAAGAACCCCGCCTTCCCAAAGAGGCACCGAAAACACGAAGAACCCGAGGCCGGTCGCTCCTGCGCCGGCCTGGGGTTCGTGTCCCGCAGAACGTGCAGTCCATGCCGTCCCCGTCGTTCCCCAACCCCGCCCTTCGGCCCCGGCAGCTTGTTGTTGCCGGCGTGGCAGCGGCCGGGCCTTCGCCGCGTGATCCGCGGCGCCGGGGTGTGACGCCGGC